>CALCMV010000446.1 GCA_937967535.1 uncultured Saprospiraceae bacterium | reverse complement strand
GGCTAGCCGTTTAAGTTTGCTTGCGAGATAGTACTCGTCTGACGAAGGTTTTTGTGAAATGTAGTGATTTATCTCATAAAATATTCGCATTGAATAAAGGGATTCGTCTGACGAGTATTCGCTTTAGGCAAAGTTAAATGGCTAGCCAAAAATAATAATAATTTTCAGTACTTTGTTTCATTTAAAATTCAAAATTTACTCGGTCAAAATCTAAAACAATACATGAAAAAATTATTTTATATTTATTTGTTCTTTACGTTAATTTGGTCGCAAGCCTGTGTACAAGCTCCTTCTACAAAATCCGAAACCGTCAAAGCTCATTTTTTGATGGAACACAAGGTTCGTCAGCCGAAAATATCGAATGGAAAAGCACCTATGTTGCTTTTGTTACATGGTTTGCGAAGCAATGAGGATGACTTGTTTGCCATTGCGCCGATGTTGGATGAACGGCTGTTGGTGGTTTCTGTACGTGCGCCTTTCGATGAAGGTGGCGGACGTTATAAATGGTATGATTATCAGCCGAATACGGCGGGTAGCCCCATCATTGATACCAAGCAGGCAGAAGAAAGTCGTAAGATGCTGATTGACTTTATTGAGCAACTCGTACAGGTGTATAATGCGGATGCAGAGCGCGTATATATAGGCGGATTTAGTCAGGGCGCAATGATGTCGTATAGTGTGGGTTTGACGCAGCCCGATAAGGTAAAAGGCATCGCATCATTTAGCGGAAATATTCCCGATTGGGTAAAAGAAAAATTGGCAGGTAAAAGCGAATTATCGAAGCTATCCGTTTTTATTTCACATGGCAAAAAAGACCGCGTATTGTCTTTTTCGGACGCACTTTCTGATAAGGATTTTTTGGAGAAAATGGGCATCAATGCCAATTTTCACAGCTACGAAATAGCGCATACTATTAGTCGGGAAAATATTATGGATTTTCAGAAATGGATAAAATTAATGATTAACGATTAATGATTAATGATTAATTTGAGAACGCATATACTTGTTTTTAATTTTAATTATTTTAAAATAAATAAAATATTATATAAAAATAAATGTGCTAACTAAATTAAAAATTACAAATCGAACGCGAGTTATTTATTTATTTATTTATTTTTATTTTTGTAAATAATTAAATTTTAAATCAATACAAATTATAATTACATTTAATTAATAATCAAAAAGCACTCAATACTCAATTTGGTAAACATATTTAAATAATTATAATTAATAAAAGCATTTACCTCGCATCCTACAAATTAATCATTAACCATTAACCATTAAAAAAAATTAATCATTAAAAGTATTCTCCGGTATAATTTCCCGAAAACCTAATTTTTCAAAACTGCTGATTAATTCACGTTTTACCATATCAAAACGGCGATTGGCTTCAATGATTTTATTGCTCGAAGCCACAGCGTCGCGGAAGTCGGCTTCGGCAATTTGGCGGGTGCGGTCAATATCTTCAGATTTGATGTCGCGGGCTTTGATGCAGTTACTTTCTTTGATTGCCGTTTGGTTACTGCGATTGGTTTCGTAGTAAGTGACCCCCAATTTATCGGAAATAAAATAGGTCATATTATCCACATCCACAAAAAACAAGTCGTCGGTTGTTTTGACTTCGTACTTCAATACCGCGTCGGCAGTATGCACTACATAGGCTTTGTCGCAAAGCGGATTGCTACGCTCAAAAGCCGTGCTAGAGGTGTCCGTAACTTCGACTTCTCCTACAATCAAATCAAAAACCTGCTTGAAATCCGCTTCGGTATATTTGTGTTTGGTTTCGCCCATCGTCACTTCGCCCAAGACCACATTTTTCAAGTCCTCCACAGAAAGGTAGCCCAGATAAATCGCGCCGCCAAATATTAGGGCAATAATTAATATAAGATTAGTTAAAGTTTTCATAGTAAACAATGCAATGTGACAAGTGGAAGTTAGTTGTCGGGAAAATTTAAATGAATCATTTTTGATTGACCCACCCAACCGCAATCCGACAAAAAAGCCCCAATCGACGAAGCCGATTGAGGCTGTTATGAACGATGAAAACAACTTATGTCAAATTAGCGATTTTAGGATTTTTGATTAAATTTGGCGGAGCAAAATTTATGTATAAAAATTCGCTGTGCGAATCAATCAAAAATCAAAAATCACTCATTCAATAGTAATTTTCGAACTGCTTGTCCTTTATCTGTCTGAATAACAACAAAATATGTGCCTTTATTTTGCCCGCTAATGTCAATAGGAACAGAGAGCATTTTGCCTGCTGTGTGTATTTCTGTTATGGTTTGTCCGAGCGTATTGAATACAAATGTACTAAATTCTTGATAAGTATCGAAATGAGCATCCACTCTAAATTGTCCCTTAGATGGATTGGGCGATAATTCAAAATGTGTCAGATTTTCCAGATTTATTGTATTGGTAAATATGTCTACCGATACATTGTCGGTGATGGTACAGCCATTGTCATCTGTTACTGTTACAGAATAATTGCCTACGGGAAGTCCATTGGCGATTTGGGTAGTGTCGCCTGTACTCCATTGATACTGATAAGGTGGTGTACCACCTTGTACATTGACTGCTGCTACCCCGTCGTTGCCCGAAGAGGGAAACGATGTCGGAATGAGTTCCAATTCATCCGGCTCAAATACTTCAGCAGTGATTACAGCAGAGCAGCCGTTGGCATCAGTGGCTAGGAGCGTGTATGTTCCGGGTCCTAAATCACCAATATCTTCGTTGGTATCTCCTGTATTCCAGAGAAAACTGACGGGTTGGACAGCATTCCATACGATAACATATACATCGGCGTCGCTATCGCCGTGACAACTTACAAAAATATCGGAATTATGACTCAACGAAAGTTCGATACCGCCTCCCACCTCAAGAGGGGCGGAAGAAACTACTGTACAGTTGTTGGCATCTGTGACTGTAAGGGTGTAAGTACCCATCGACAAACCACCTATAGCAGAAGTTGTTTCGCCATTGCTCCAAACATAGGTGTAAGGGGCTGTACCACCCGAAGCGGTGGCGGTGAGGCTGCCGGAGTTGGCACTACATCCGCCGTTTTGTGATTGTATGGCGACTTGGGGGGCGGGTTGTCCGTTACATTCATTGGGTGGTGGCGGGTCGCCTTCGCAAGGGGCGTATGTACCTGCGAGCGAGGTCGCGCCTGTGCCGTCGGGGTCGAGCCAGATGGCGAGTTGTCGCTCCGGTTCTGTGCCGTTGGAAGCCCAGTGATAGGCAAATTTGCCGTACTGGTCGGGTGCTGTCTGATTGAAGCAGGATGCGCCGCCGCCTGTTAGTGTACCTATCAGTTCGCCATCGTTATTGAAAATCGGACAGCCTGACGAACCACCTTCGGTTACGCCAAAACCATTGGTGGTAGGCGACCAAACGACCTCCCAATGTGAGTCCGGCGCAAGCCCCAACCACGAAGTCGAAACCAGTGCAGCACTATAGGCCGAAATTTTCATAATATCGCCTACGGGATGGTGAATTGTTACGCCTTCATTGCTCGATACATCCTCATTATTCCAACCCAAATAATAGACATTATAATCGTCCGGTGGCGTATTATTGAGTTCTAATAAAGCGAAATCAGAACCGGTATTGCCGCCACTGTCATTGCTATCTGCGACCAGTGAAGCCCCTGTTACAGATTGACTGGCAAGTGTACCTTCAGTAGCAGGATTTTCGCAGTCGGGCGATTCATAATTGTAGTAAAAAACCCATTGATTGAGGTCTGCTTCGCTGACAAATTCGCCGGAGGAAAAATCCAATCCACAGTGCATTGCTGTCAGCATATAAGGGGTACAATCTTCGCGTACATTATTGACCATCGAACCGCTACACCAACCCGAAAAACCGCCTGCTATGACCAAAATACGCACGGAAGCGTTCTTTTCATCCTGCCAGTCGTCGCCTTCAGGTGAGCAATTTACATTGATTTCACAAGCTCCCGAATCACCAAAATCGTCAGGATTTTTGAGCGATTGTACGCCTCTAAATGTGTAGCCGATATGAGAAATACTCAGTCGTGCTTCATCTCCGATATTGGCAGCTTCGTGGTACTCCAAAATCATATTATCATCGGGCAAATGACCAATGGCAAATAGACCGGATTCATGATTATTATGATGTGTAAATGCCCCCAAAACAGCCGTTTTATCTTCATTATAGACAAATAATTGACTGCCCTGCGGCAAATAAAAATCATCGAAATACGGATTCAAGGCTTTCGCACCATCATCTGCCTGAATTTTGAGTCGCCATATACGGCTGCCATCATCAAGTGTCTGCCATTTACCGGAATTAAACAGATGATAATTCACCGGAATTTGCTGACCGATACGATAAAATGTACCGTCTTTTTCCGATTGATTGCTTATGGCATCTATATCAATCGAAGGCAATATTTCAGCATCCAATTTATCGAAATTTTTATCGCTGAGTTCAAAACTCGGCGGCGTACCATATTGACTGATTTGAGCAAATAGAAAAGCAGAGGAACATAGCAGGGCGAGGAGTAGTGATAGTTTCTTCATATAAAAATTGTGTTGTTGAGTTGTTGTAGTGTTGTGTTGTAGTGTTGGTGTGTTGTTGAGTTGTTGTGTAAATTATTCTGCAATCATACAATCATACAATTTCACAATCAATCAATCAATCAATCAATTTATAAGTTATTTGAGCATTTGTCAAGTTTGAAAATTGCTTATTGAGTGATTGACGACGTTTTTCGATAAGATTTTCTGTGAAATCAAGACACTGAACAGTTTGAATTGCCCTTATCAAATCGTCGGGCGTATCGGCTATATGGCAGAGGCTTTCCATTCCTGTATTTTGCACCATTGCAGAATTGACTAGGCAGAAACGTCCGCGATAGAGTGCGTTGAGCAGTTTTAGTTTCATGCCTGATGAATGAAAAGTATACAACAAATTAATCTGTGCTTGCTGTATCAAATCATTCATTTCGCTTTGCAAAACGTTTATTTTTAAAGTAATATGTGGATGTTTTTTTACTTCATTAATGAGTGCTTCCGGCGGATTTAAACCTGCGATAATGAACGTTTTTTTTATTTTTGTGAAAATATTTTTAATTAAAAAAAAAGCTGCATTCGCATTATCTTTTACACTCAAATCGCCATGAAAAAGGATGTATTCGCCCTTTCCTTCTAAAATATTGACTTCTTCATTCGGATGAAAGGCAGGCACATAATATACTTGTTCAAATCGCTTCCGAAACCAAGCCGCATCATTCGGCGAGATAGCAAGAATATGGTCGGCGTATTGCAGTGTTTTTTTCTCAAAGTTACGCAATTTTTTACTTTCTATATTAAAATATATTTTTTTGAGAAAATTACTTTCCAAATTCGCCAAATTTGCATAATAATCCGCTTCAATATTATGTGTGCGTACTATTTTGAGTCTTGATTTGAGAGAAGG
>CALCMV010000445.1 GCA_937967535.1 uncultured Saprospiraceae bacterium | reverse complement strand
GTAAAATTCAACTCCAAACTACCATTAGTCGGCGTAACACAACAATCAATATCATCATCTTTACAACAAGAAAATGCAAGTATAGCAAATAGAGAAAGCGCAAATATTTTTTTCATAAGTGAAGCTTTTATTTGGTTGATTTGGTTGATTGGTTGATTGAGTTGATTGGTTGATTTGGTTGATTGGTTGATTGGTTGATTTGGTTGATTGGTTGAGTTGATTGGTTGATTTGGTTGATTGAGTTGATTGGTTGATTTGGTTGATTGAGTTGATTGGTTGATTTGGTTGTAGCATTTATTTTTCTGTTGCAAAAAGTCAAAAATAAAGGGAGTGTTCACCCAACTGTGTCTTATTCGATTAAATTAAGGATGCTATATTTACAAAAGACTGATAATCAAATCTCTGCGAACTCCGCGTTCTCTGCGTGACACAAAATATTGAATAGTCCCAAAATAAATGCTACAACCAAATCAACTTAGTAAACCTAATCAACTAAATCAACTTAGTAAACCTAATCAACCAAATCAACTTAGTAAACTCAATCAACCAAATCAACCCAATAAACCTAATCAACTCAATCAACCAAATTACCGAATACTAAATATTCCGGGTGTATTATTAACAATTTTTTCAATAATCAAGTTGTCATTATCTGCTGCAAAATCAATATCGGAAAAGAGGGAGAGGTAATCCACATTCAATTCAATTTCGACGCCAAAACTTTTGTCCAAAGTAAACGTATCTGCAAACATCACCGTTGCCAAATTATCGTTTCCAAGTACATTCACTATCTGCGAGGTCGTGTCTCCGGCAGCAATAAGATTTAAATCCATTTGCTGAAAAGCGTAGCCTTCGCTTGCACTCACATACATCGTATCTTCCCGAACACCAAGCGCATGTCCTGTCGGCATCAAGTCCGGCGAAGCAGCATTGGCAGCAGCATCTAAACCTACATTAAAACTGACACCTGTAAAATCACCAAACCCTGCCAAATCACCAACTTCGTAAGAAAAACCATTCAAATCTGTAATCGTATAATTATCTTCAACTACTTCGCCCGAAGGTTCGAGCGTGAGCATATCACGTACACCTGTGAGCGCGTTGTCTGCTTGTATGAGTTGTACATTTGAGATGAAAAAACGTATATCATTTACACGAAAACGGGTTGTTCCTGCATCAGTATAAAAAGAATCTGTATCAATATTGGTAAAAAACCGTAGGTCAATTTTGGGATATTCGCAGCAGTCAGCATCCGCACAATCTTTATCCGTTCCGGGCGCGAAATTGGTAGCAGAAGGGTCAAGACAGCCCTCTTCTCTCATGCAAGCGGAGCAGATGAAAATGCTAAAAACTAATAATATAATCGCTAAGTTATCCATGAATTTAAATTAATTCAAGTTGCGGATAACCGCAACAGTTGATAGTCGATAGTCCGTAGAAAAACTACAAAAACGCAGACGACTCCGCGTTAGCCTAATGGACTATCGACCATTGACTATCGACTCAAGTTGCTTTTCCGCAACTTGAGTTATATTATTTTTGCTTAAAAAACGCATGTAGTTTTGCGTTCCATATTTCGACCATTTTTATCGCGTCTTTTTGCGTGATAGTATTGGACGATAATTTGACAAAAACGCCTCCGCTACGCTGAAAATACGGAAAGGGTGATGCCAACCTTCTTGAATTTTTATCACTGATAATCAAGCCTTTAATTCGTGAAGTCTTATCATTTTCCAATTCGCTGAAATCAGCCAGAAAAATGGTTTTATCTTTCAATACATCTGCGGAAACAGCTTTGCCGTCTGCATCGGTCAGGCAGGTAATTTGGTCGCCATTTTGCAGCGCATTTGTGCAGTTGTCGGGCATAAAATAGACATCAGTAAAATCATAAGCCTCGGTGAATGCACGTTTCAATTTACCGTTTATTTTTTCTGCGGATGCTTTTATATCGGGCATCGTTCTTTCTCGAATGCGTTTTTTGCTTGCCTCGCTTGTAGCAGGGTTATTGAGGATGCGCTCCAGTTTTTTGACGGCTTTGTCATTGGTTTTTAATCGGAAAAGCAAAACGCCGGTTTTGAGGTCGTTGATGTCTTTACGCGCTTGCATTTTGCGTTGCGTCGCACTAAAATTTTCAGGTTGTACATTGATGACTTCCAATTCTTGGGTATAAGCAGTATTTGAAAGGAAAAGAAAAGCGAGGAGTGCTAACGTATTTATCAATTTCATGTTATTTTATTGTTTGATTGCTACATTGTTTGATTGTTATTGTGTTTTCAAAAAAAATAACGCAACAATAAAGCCATATAACGTTAATTTGGCTTTATTAGTGATTAGTCAGTGATGAACGGGGTAAATTTCGGAAAACTGTAATGACTGCTTTACAGGCTGACCGCGAATACCGTACAGGCGAATTCATTCACCATATAAAAATAAATAAAATTCGTATAATATTTATTTATAGTAAATTATAAATAAAAATTATACTAAACATGGCGATTGAAATCGCCTTTACGAGTTCGCGGTCAGCCTGTTTAGCCGTCGCGTGAAATGAAAATATATTTATAAATAATTGAATTTTAATAGTTTAAAAATTAAAGTGAAATTTATCTGACGGCTAAAGTCGTCAGTACAGTGTTTCAGTAGAACTTGTTATTCCTGCCCCGCCCAATCTGCATTAATTCCATCAATAAAGCCCAACAACTCCTCACGTCCCAAACCCGATTCAGAAGAAGTGACAAAACATTGCGGCATTTCTTCCCAAGTCTCAAGCATAGCGGTTTTGAAGGCTTCCAGATTTTCATCATTCAATTCGGGATGTCTTTTATTTTTATCTGCCTTAGTAAATACCAATACAAACGGCACCTGCATCTTACCGAGTTGATTGACAAATTCAATATCAATCTCTTGTGGTTTGTGGCGAATATCAATCAGCACAAATACGCAAGCAAGCGTATCGCGGAAGTTCAAATAATCGCGTATCATCTGCTCAAATTGGCGGCGTTTGGTCTTCGATACACGCGCATAGCCGTAGCCGGGCAGGTCGGCAAGCAGCCATTCATTATTGATTAAAAAGAGATTAATAAATTGCGTTTTGCCCGGTGTGCCGGATACTTTTGCCGCTTTTTTGTAACCGCACAGCATATTGACGAGCGAAGATTTGCCTACATTCGAGCGTCCGATAAAGGCATACTCCGGTCGCGTATCGTCAGGACATTTGCGATAGGTCGGAAAACTCCCCAGAAAATCTAAATACTTTATTATCATAACGGTGGACGGTAGACGGTATGGTGGACGGTAGATGCTACAAACCGTTCATTAGCCAAAATCTTCCGTATTATTTTTCTGTTGATTAATCGCGTCGGTAAGTTCTTCGTTTTCTATGTGTTCTTCCTGCTTTATGCTTGTATCTTCGCTAATTACTTCTTCTGTTTCACTTGTTGTTTGTTCTTCGTTTTCTATGTGTTCTTCTTGCTTTGTGCTTGTATCTTCACTAATTACTTCTTCTGCTTCACTTGTCGTTTCTGCTTCGTTTGTCCTTTGTTGTTCATCCTTTGATACATCTTCAGCCTCTGTCGTCAAGGGTTTATCACCAAGCGTCTCCTCATCAGGAAAAAATCGTCGGCTAAACAGCAGCAAAGACACCGCACCAATAAAAATCGCCGAATCCGCCACATTAAAAATAGCACTAAAAAACAAAAAGCGATTGCCCCCCATATACGGCAGCCATTGAGGAAAACGCCCCTCAAACATCGGAAAATACAACATGTCAATTACCTGCCCGTGCAGCCAGGGCGTAGGCGAACCTGCCAACATATTGCCATCCAAAAACACCCCATAAAACACACTGTCAATCGCATTGCCAACCGCCCCGCCAAGTATCATCGCCAAACAAAATATAAATCCCGTATTGGTTTTGTTTTTTATTTGCAAAATAAAAAAATAGGTCAACACCGTAATCGCCGCTATCCGAAAGAGTGTTAAGGCTAATTTCGGAATAATTCGCAGTCCAAATGCCATACCCGGATTGAGTGTATAATGCAGTCGCGCCCAATCCCAACCCAAAATATTAATCTCGCCCCGATACCCCATATCCATATACTGATACACCAACAACTTCGAGATTTGGTCTATCACAATAACCACCAATACGAGGAGATAATACTTTTTATACTTCATTACTAATTTTGAATGAATGAATGTTGAGTCTACATTAAAAATAATAAAAAACCATTTTAACGAAATTTAATTTCGAATTGTATTAAAGTTTAATTTTTTAATTAAAATAATAATTATAATAAAATTATATAAATAATTTATTGTTAATTCTTTAAAAATTAAAAAAAACATTAATTATTTATTTTTCTCATTATAATTTTTTAATATAAAAATAAAATTTCAACTTTTTTGAATTTCTATACTTTCTAATGTGGACTCAATGTTGGAATTTTGAATGATTCAAAACGCACATTTATCCGCCTAATTTCATTAGGTTAAAATTAAAGAACGCAAAGATACGGAATTAAGTTGCTATCAGGAAGGTTTAACTATCATTAAAAGATTCTTAAAAATTGGTTTGGTTTTGGCAATGCTAAAATATCATTCTAAATTTGGGCTTTAATTTGAATTTAAATTCATAAAAACGTTAAATCAGCCTATTTTTAATAACAAAACAAGCTATTTCGCGTTTTTATTTTTATTTTGGGAAATCAAAAATATTCATTCATTCAAAATTCACTCATTAATTAAGTGTATGAAAAATTTGTTGCTGATAGTTGTCGTTGCGGTTATAAGTTCTTTGGCTACCGTACTTATCCATGAACGTATGGACAATGACGAAATGCCGGAGCGCATCATTGTGCGCGAGCAAGCCCCCACTCCTCAATACGCCAATCTTATCACACCTTCCACTCCAAACACACCACAAAAACACACCAAAATGACCACAACACCCACCGATTTTATCAAGGGTGCATCAAAGGCAACTCCCGCAGTAGTGCATATTCGCGCTTTGCAGGGCAAACGCAGTAACGGACAGTTTTTTGATGATTTTTGGGGGCGTTCCAATGAACTCTCCTCCGGTTCGGGAGTCATTATTTCGTCGGATGGATATATTGTAACCAACAATCATGTGATTGAAGAAGGGAATGTCTTGGAGGTCACATTGGATGGGCAACGCAGCCTCGAAGCCAAGATTATCGGCAAAGACCCTTCCACAGATTTAGCTTTGATTAAGGTGAAAGAAGTCGGTATGCCTTATCTCAAATTTGCGGATTCGGACGGCGCAAAAATCGGCGAATGGGTACTCGCAGTCGGGAATCCTTTCAACCTCAATTCTACCGTTACGGCGGGAATTATCAGCGCAAAAGCAAGGAATATCAATATCCTCGAAGACCAATATTCTATCGAATCATTTATCCAAACCGATGCGGCGGTCAATCCCGGCAATAGCGGCGGCGCACTCGTTGATACGAATGGCGACCTTATCGGTATCAATACTGCAATCATCACACGTTCAGGGCGTTATGAAGGATACTCTTTTGCAGTGCCTTCCAATCTGGTAAAAAAAGTAGTGGATGACATCCGCGAATTTGGAACCGTACAACGCGGATTTTTGGGAGTCAATATTCAAGATATTTCGGATGAGATTGCGAGTTCGCTCAAACTCAATTCTTTGGATGGCGTATACCTCTCCCGCGTCAATCCGGGCAGTGCTGCCGAAGATGCCGGCTTGCGTATAGGCGATGTCATCACCTCTGTCAATGGCAATCCGGTCAAAAGTACGCCCGAACTGCAAGAGCAAGTCGCGCTTTTCCGCCCCGGCGACCGTGTGAATGTCGAGTATCTGCGCGATGGCAAGTACAGTTCTGCGGGAGTTGTGCTTCGCAATCGCAATAATAACCCTACGCTGATGTCGAAAGATAATCTGGTGCTTTCCGGTGAGTTGGGTTTTGATTTACGCAATCTGAATAGCAACGAAATCCGTACACTTGGTATGGATGGTGTGCGTGTCACCAGCATCATTCGCGGTAGCCTCATTGACTCCACGAATATGCAGCCCGATTTTATCATCACCAAAATTAATGATATACGAGTAAAGGATTTGGATAAGTTTATGAAAATTTTGGATGAAACGACAGGTAGGATTGTCTTAGAGGGTTTTTATGAGAATTATCCTGATGTTTATTTTTATAATTTTGTGAAATAATCTCTCCATTGACCTAGAGAAAATTCATGAATTTTCTCTAGGTCAATGGAAACACCATAAATTCGGCTACCCGTTTGAGTTTGCTCAATGAATTGTAAAAAACTATGAACTATGAACTACCAACTATGAACTGATAATCAGTAAATTCACTTCAAATTAAAATACAACATAATTATCATCCCTACA
Source organism: uncultured Saprospiraceae bacterium (assembly GCA_937967535.1). Taxonomy (GTDB): domain Bacteria; phylum Bacteroidota; class Bacteroidia; order Chitinophagales; family Saprospiraceae; genus JAHDEO01. The sequence goes on along the minus strand of CALCMV010000445.1, from coordinate 2,928 downwards.
AACATAGCAATCACCAACCAACGCATCATTTGGAGGTTTGAGTTTTGGCTTTGAATTTTCGATTCAAGCGTCTTTGTATGCGTATTCAATTCCTGTCTTAGATATTTTTTCAAATCGGTTATTTCGGTCAACATTTGGCGATTATTGCGGTCGGCTGCATTGACCGTTTTTTCCAACTCATCAAAAAGTGCCGGAAAATTTATCGTACTCACCCGCCCTTCCATTTCATGTACCGCACGCATGAGTCGCTCAAAACGCACCATATATTCTTTCACTTGTCCGTTTTGGCGGTTGTGCATATCATTAATGAGTGCGATTTGCTTATTCATTTCCGTAATGGCAGCTTCGATAGATTCATTTGTGGAGTTCAAAAAGTTTAGCAATTGCTCATTACTACGTTCAAAATATGCCTTACTTGACTGACTTTGAGCCGATTGCAAATTGCCCAACATCAACTGACTCTTGCGCTCGTAGCTCTCTTGCAATTGCTTGACGCGAGTAGCAGATTCATTATAAAAATCCTTTGAACGTGTTGCCGATTCCTTCAAATATGTCTCAATTTTTGTGGTCAATTCATCCAAATGTGTTTTGTAATTACCACTCAAATTGGTCATACCCGATACCACGCCCGTTGCTGCGTTCTTCGCTTCAGCAATCTGCGATTTTGCCGCACCCAAGTCTTGAAGGTGTTGTTGCAACTCCTCCAATGCCGTATTCAATTCTCCTTGAAAAATATTGTCCATGATGGTAGGACGGTAGACGGCAGACGGCAGACAGTAACTGGCAGACAGTAGCTGGCTAAAGATGAACGGTAGCAAAAGATTTTATTTAATAAAATCTTTTGCTATCGCCTATCATTCGCCGTCAACCGTCAACCGTCAACCGTCAACCCTCTGCCATCAACCGTACAATTTCTGTTTAAATTGTCGCAACCAACGATTACGAAGTTCCAAATATAAGAGTTTGCTAGCCGGAATCATAATATTTTTTAATTCACTTTTATAACGTATTGTTTTTTCTTGAAATTGTGAAACGGCTTTTTCCAGCGTTACCGCATCCATATTGTATAAATTTTTGAATTGATAAAAAGCTTCTATAAAATCCTCTACGCCTGATTTCAGCATATTGTCATTTATCACGTTTAATTTATCATCTTCAATTTCGGTTTCTAAATAAAAAATGCAAAATGCCCGTAGTAATTTGAATACAGGATGATTGGGCTGTTCTTCGAGCATCAATTCGGACGAAGTTTTTAACTGTCTGATATTCAATAAAGTAGCTTCCGATTTATCCAAAGCCACCGCATCCATATATTTCCATACCGTCTCCAATTCTATCAAACTTCCTTGCGAGGTATCTTCTTGTAAATTTGGTGAATGTGCTTGGTGTGCATATTTTTTATCGTAAAAAAATGCAGGTGAATTATCCATTTCCAACTCCGCAGTTATGTGGTAGCCTTCCGTCAGTCGGCGTGCGATATGGGCGCGTTGTGCAACCAATTTAGCATATTCAAATCGCAATAATACCCGCAAAAAATCCATTTCGGAGGCGCGGCTTGTGAGGCGTGTTTTGGCATCTTCTTCTACGATTATTGAGGGCTGTTCTTCTTCGATAATGGGTGTTTCGTAGGCTTTTCGCATCCACAATTTTACCTCCTCGCTTACTTCAAATCGCGCAATATATGTGCCTAATGCTTTCTCATATTCACTTTTTTCTTTTTTTGTAAAATACAAAACAAAGGCATTATCTTTCTCATAAAAATCATCAATAATTCCTACTAATAACAAACGCTGCAATGCCCTTCGTGTATCGCGCAAACGCCTCATTTGGTGCAATAAATTTGCCGTAGAGCGACTCACCTTGCTACCTTCCAAAATGTAAATATTGATATTATAGCCTTTGTATTGATGTCCTTTTTCTTTATCTCTTATGCGTAATAATTTTTCATAATTTGTATTCAATAATTCAATAAAATCCTCCAAAGACGCGGATTGATACGCCGCATCATCTACCGCACGACTGAATAGTTTTTCCTCCGGGCTGATTTCCATTGTCGCGCCATTATTCAAGAGTAAAGACATCTTGTAGACCACTGCCTCTGCATGAAAAAGATAATCAAAAATCTTCTCCACTTTTTCCGACAAATCATTGGCAGTCGGAATTGTCATTTGACGCTCTTCACCTATTTCCATACTTTCCATGAGGCGCAAAATGCCGGGCTGCGATTTGCCTTTAAAATACTGCCGAATCCAGTCATTTAAAATGTTTGACTTACCGCGATTTTCCTCTATAAACTGGGAAGTTATATTAAAAATTGCATCAATTTTTTGTCCTGATAATGAGTTATTTAAAGCATTTCCCGGCAAAGCAGATTTCGACAAATCCATTTGCGCGAAGGGCGTTTTTTTATCATTTTCCAAATAAAAATACAGCAAAAAACCGGCTACACGAAGATGGACATTCACAGCTATTTCTGCCTTTATTTTTTCGGTCAATTCATTAGAAATAGACAAGCGACTCGGTGCATCTATTTTGTGTAATAATTCATACAATATCGCGTACTCCTTCGCAGCACCCGGATAGCGCAGGTGGTGCAATTCCATGACCTGAAAAAAAGAAGTATTTACGTTCATAATAATACTACAATACAAGTATAGCCTAATGCCTTCGACTTGCGTTTCTCTAGCGCAATGCGTCTCGCTTGCACCTTAGCCCAAGTTGAATATATAGTCCCCAAAAGTGAATATTACACACTGATTGTTTCAAAACTTTCCGTTTTTTATAGTATAAAAGTTGTCAGACGAATCCTTTGCTTAAAGTGAATATGGTATCAAATAACCGAAGCATTTTAGAACAACATTCGTCTGACAACTACACCATCCAAAAAACTTGGGGACTACATATTCAACTTGGGTTAATAATGTATTG
>CALCMV010000444.1 GCA_937967535.1 uncultured Saprospiraceae bacterium | reverse complement strand
AAGAGCAATGTTCCGACCACATGACGGAAAAAATACTCAATTCGGTAAAATTCGGTGTGCGCCCCAAGATGTCTTTGATTTGCTCAAATTCGGACTCTAAAAGTCCGAGTTCTTGCGCCATTTTTAGTGTGGCTTCCATGTGTAATAACGTAGCGCGACGCTTCCAGCTCGCGTTTTTTTTGAAAAAAAATGAATGGCAAAGATAGGGAATGTGTGAGTAGTTTTTGTGGTTTTAATAGAATATCAATCGTAGCTGTATCAATTTGTTTTTGAGCGGTTCATTTAATTTCACCAAAACCATAAACTATTGATTATCAGTTTGAAAAATTCCAAACAGGCTAGCCGTTTAAGTTTGCTTGCGGGATAGGGCTATCAGTTTAAGTTTGCTTGCGGGATAGTACTCGTCTGACGAAGGTTTTTGTGAAATGTAGTGATTTGTCTCATAAAATATTCGCATCGAATAAAGGGATTCGTCTGACGAGTATTCGCTTTAGGTAAAGTTAAATGGATAGCCTCCAAACAGGCTCTAAACAATCCTAAGCATGAATCTTTTTACAGTATTTCAAATTCAATAGGTGAGAAAAGGCAACGGCTGTACCACCCGTTACCATCAATATGGTATGCAACCAAGCCATACCGAGCGAATGTCCGATAAATATCAAGGCAAAACCCGTTGTCGCAACAATCAGTACCTCCTTGCGTTTGTGGTGAAAATAATGTGGAATTAAAGAAGCGGCTGCAATCAGCATACTCCCAAAAATAACGGTATGCTCTATCATTGGGTCAGCCAAAAACTGCAAGCCTGTCATTGCCCCGAACATCAGCACCAGAGGTACAAGCGCACAATGCACCGCACAAGCAAATGAAAGTAACATTCCAAGTATATCTAAATTAAAATGAGGACGCGGCATATTTGACCAAATTAAGAGTTGCGAGTTACAAATTGACTGAATACACTAGTATTTCAAGTCTAAACCAATCCATAACCCGAATTGTTGTTGAAACTTCTTGTTTTTTGCAATAGAGTTGCAAAAGTACAACGAAATTATCACAAATGCAATTTTTGAGACTCAATAACTTGGTTCAACAAAAGTTCATAATTCATAGTTGATAGTTCATAACTAGCCAATTACTAATCACTAAAAAAAGGTAATTTTATTGTGTTTAGGCTTTCTCCATTAGGTGTTTCAAATTGTTCGAATGTGCCTTTTGATTGGTGGTAGTACGAATTTTCCAACTCTTCAATTTCCAAAATGGGCGCGATACATACGTCATTTCCCTTGAATAATGCTGCCCATTCATCTCTTGTTTTTGTTTTAAATAAGGCTTCGACTTCCTTTTTCGGAAATACATCAATGAGTAATTCCATCTGATTTTCCCGCTTCCATTGGGGCTTGCCGACAAGCTCACATATCTTGTTCCAAAACTTCAATTCCAGTGCTGCTACGGACAGCCATTTGCCATCGGCACATTCATAAGCTGCATAATTGACGGTTGTTTTCCCATTGATGATATTGAATTTTCGATAATCCATTCCGCCTTTATATAATGCGTAAGGAACTATCAAAAAAGGATTTACGGAGTCTGCAATAGATACATCTACAAAGCAGCCTTTGCCCGTCCGTTCTTTTTTCAACAATGCTGCCTGCATCGCCATCACTGCCATATACGCACTCCCAATATCGGCAAATTGTGTATCAGAAACAGTCGGTCTCCCCTGCTCATCTTTCATCAGACTCATAATACCTGTATACGCCAAATAATTAAAATCGTGTCCCGCCTCATTCGAAAAATCATTATTCTGACCATAACCCGTTAGCGAGACATAAACGATTTCGGGATGAATGTCTCTTATCTGCTCATAACCAAAGCCCCAAGCCTCCATCGCCCCCGGACGAAATTGCTCTATCAGCACATCGGCATTTTTTATCATCTCCAATAATTCTTCCCTGCCTGTATCAGTAGCATAATCTACCATTTTCATCGTTTTATTATGGTTCAATTGATGAAAAAGAATACTTGCGCCATCCACTTGCACACCACTTGTACGCACATAATCCATTCGTTTCGGGCTTTCAATTTTGACAACCTCTGCCCCCATTTGCGCCAATAAATGCGTTGCCATAGGACCGGGTAGCAATCTCGTAAAGTCAATTATTTTGATGCCTTTGAGTAGATTCATAATATCGTTGTTCCTTACTATCTGGATTTTGGACATTGGGTAATTAGGTAAATTGTTTTTATCAAGTAATTATAAAATTTAATTAATTGAATATTTATTACCTTAATAAAAATTAAATAACTGATAATCAATTACTTATGATTTAAACCCGAATTTCCCAGTTACCTAATTTCCAAAATGTCCAAAGTCCAGAACAGGAATAACCGGATATAAATAATGCAACCAACGTAGAGACGCGATTAATCGCGCCTCTACCCACAATATGAAAGAAATCTACTTCATCCGACACGGCGAAACCGACTACAACAAACGCCACATCATACAAGGCAGCGGGATTGATTCATCCTTGAATGATAAAGGTAAGTCTCAAGGCAGGGCTTTTTATGAGTATTACAAATCGGTGGATTTTGAGGTCGTTTTTCATTCTGCATTGCAAAGGACGCGGCAGACAGTAGCGGATTTTATTGATGAGAAAATTCCGACGGAGGAATGGAAAGAGTTGAATGAGATAGGTTGGGGCGATAGCGAAGGCAAGGAAAGTACACCCGGCGACCGTAAGTTTTACATGGATATGATTGACGAATGGGCAGTCGGAAATCTGGATGCGAGTATGAAAAACGGCGAAAGCGCAGCCCAACTCATTGACCGCCTCACCGAATTTGTCCATCACCTCAAAACACGCCCCGAAACACGCATCCTCGTATGC
>CALCMV010000443.1 GCA_937967535.1 uncultured Saprospiraceae bacterium | reverse complement strand
GTTGTGTATGAATTTTTCTTGTAAAATATTTTTCTTATTATTAAAAATAAATTTTGTAATTAGTTAATTTTTAAATTAAAACACAAATGCATCTCGCCTGACATTTTGAAAATGTCCGTCGAGTAAACTCCCCAACAACTTGTGGGGTATCGATAGATTTTGAAAATGTCCGACGACTTAGGCTTGTCCCGACGAATGACGGGGTTTATCTACCAATTTAAATTATATCACCAACGCAATCCCTTACAATCAGAAATCCTGCTAATAAGCAATCCACTACAACAATGCAAATTCAACGCCTCCTCTTCGATGCCGACAATACCCTGATAGATTTTTCTAATGCTTCCAAAGCCGCTTTTTGGCAGACTTTTGAAGATTACGGACATACCTGTACAGACGACATTCACGCGACTTACCAACCTATCAATCATCAAGTTTGGACAGATTTTGAGCAAGGTAAAATTACGGCTAAACGCCTGCGAGTCAAGCGATTCGCCGACCTCTTTGAAGCGATTGACCTCTCCCCCGCCCTACCCGAAGACTTTAGCAAACGATATTTGGAGAACTTAATTATCAAGTCAGAAAGTTATGACGGAGTAAAAGAAATGTTGGACGGATTACATTCATATTACCATATGAGTATCATCACCAACGGCTTGCGCGAGGTACAACGCCCGCGCCTACGCAAGTTGGATATGACGCATTATTTTGACAGTATTATTGTATCAGATGAGATAGGTATTGCGAAGCCGGACGAGCGATATTTTGAAATCGCTTTTCATTCCATAGACAATCCGCCACCGCGAGAAAATACGCTGGTGATTGGCGATAATTTGAAGTCCGATATTCTCGGTGGCATTCGTTATGGGCTAAAAACCTGTTGGCTAAACGCCTCCGGCAAGGCAAATGATACAGACATTAAGCCTGACTACGAAATTCAGAATATTTTAGAATTGCCGGATTTGCTGAAAAATATGCAGGAAGCAAATGAGTGAACCACGAACCATCAACTATCAACTAAGAACTATGAACTAAAAACTATGAACTAAAAACACTCATCGGTTCGGGTTCGTTGCCCAAATTGTCACTTCCGGTATAAATCCTCTGTCGTCCATTTCCAAAGTAGCTTTGATGGTATGCGCGATTTCGAGTGGGCGCAATTTATAGGCTTCTTCGGGACGTTCTATGCGTTCTGTATTGGCAAATGCGGTGGTGACTTCGCTCGGATTGACCAAAATGACGCGGATATTATGTTGTCGCAATTCGGCACGCCAACATTCCGTCATGCCGCGCAAGGCAAATTTGGAAGCTGCATACACCGTTCCACGCGCAAATCCGCGCACAGCAGCCGTAGAAGCAAGATTGATAATATGACCGCTTTTTTGCTCAATAAAATGCTTGACCAACTCCTGCGTCAACAAAGTCAAACCAAATACATTAGTGGAGAATACACGCTCAAAATGTTCGATTTTGATATCACCCATCGAAGGAAAATCGCCGATGCCGGCATTATTGACGAGTACATCTATGCCGCCGAGTGCTTCGACGGTTTCAGCGGCTTTCGCCGAAATTACTCCATAATCGCTTACATCAAATGCTATCGGAATCGCGCCCATTTCTTCGGCTACACGATTTAGTTTTTCAACATTTCTGCCTGTAATTGCCACTTTTGCCCCCGCTTCTACGAGCAGTTTGGCAGTAGCTTTGCCGATGCCTGCGCTACCGCCGGTTACGAGTATTTTTGCGTTTTGTAAATTCATAAGGACAAAGGAACAAAATATTTTCCATAATATAACACTTTTGGGCTTTGGACAGAGGAAATTTGAAAATTCGATAAAACCCTCTTATTTAAGTTTTTATAAAAAATAATTATTTGTATGTTTTATTTTAATAATGAAAATGAAAATTGATAATCAATGGCTTATGACATTAAACCTAATTTTCCAATTCCCTAATTTTCAAAGTCCGCTTATTGAACAAAACAACTAACAATTCAAATTTTTATTTTCCATAATTGAGCTTTAAAATTGCACCGAATAAGTAAGAAATTTGTGCAACAAAAATCTACTTTAAAATATTTTTTAAAGCCTGTTTTTTATGCAAAATACTTTAATTTTCACTAAGGTATTTTGCATTTTTTTTATTCACTAATTCCTTTAAAATTATATGTAGTTAATTGCAAATAACTATATTTACCTATTAAATTTAATGTTAATAAGATTCTTCACTGACAAGTATTACCCGTCACAAGTCGCGGCAATATTTTTATATTATGTGACAAGTTATTTTTATTATTTTACTTCTTCATTTTATAAAAAAAATAATACATAAATAAAGGGTTTGCATTTTTTTAAATTCATATAAACAAAAAAAACATTCTATATAAACGTTACTTTATCAAGTTATTACGTTAAAAAAGTATAATTATCCATGATGGTACTTAGTTGTTCCATTTCCCTGATTGCCTAACTCTACTCTACTACTCACTTCATCCAATATCCGATTATTCCACTGCAACTTCCTCTTCCGAAGGGCAGGCATAGTATTGCCTTATTGTATTCAGTACATGGTAAAATTAGGTTTAAAATTATAAGGAGTTTATTTTTTCTCTATTTGAAAAATAGGGGAAAATAAGCCGTTGATAATTTAAAGATAATTTAGTCCATGTTATTACTATAACTGGACTTTGGACATTTTGGAAATTCGGTAACTGGGAAATTCGGTTTTAAATCGTAAGTAATTGATTATCAGTTATTTAATTTTATAATTATTTGATAAAAAACAATTTACCTAATACCAAATTTCCTAATTTCCCAATGTCCAGTATTATAAATTCAACATTTATTTATGAAATCGTTAAAGATCATGTTGAGTGTCGTATTTGCATTTTTCATTGCCCTCTCCGCAAGGGCTGACAAAGGCGAATACGACCTCCGATTTGTACAAGTAGAATCGGCAAAAGCGGGTGTTGCTCTCATTGACATAGAAATGCGAGCCACCGCCTCCGATAAAGAATTCCATCTGGCTGAACAGAATTTTCGCTTTTTATTTAATGAGGATGCCGTTTTTCCTTTTAATGCCAAGCACCCCAGTGTTATAATTGAACAAGAATTGGATGCTTCAGGACAGGTCGCGCAGAGTTTTTACGCGCCACATCACTTGAATGGTTCTGCCCAAAATCTTATCTCTTATAATGTCGAACTCCTTGCCGGTGAAGGTCTTAGAATCGCTAGCGATGAGTGGACAAAAATCGGCAGATTGGCTTTCCAATTAAAAAGCCCTGATGCTCAACTAAACCTCACTTGGCAAAGCGTTGATAATTTCCCGCCAACTTACATTTCAGAAAAAAGAAACAATCGTTTGGCACGTATCAATGAAGGCAGCCTTGAGAATTTTGCTTCCATGATGGTTGATATTGACGACCCTATCGCGGTGAGTGATGCCATTCGGGTATTCCCAAATCCGACAACAAACAATACTACTGTTAATTTGATGATGAATTCGGAAAAAGTACGCGGGGCAGGTCAAATTATCATTTCGGATGCACTCGGAAGAACAATCAGTACCCAAGCCATATCTATCGTGAAAGGTATACAAAATTACAATTTGAATGTGGAAGTTTTATTAGCCGGAACTTACCGCGTTCATATTCAAACTTCAAAATGGCAATCCATATCTCAACCATTAATTGTTATTGAAAAATAGTGAATGATTGAGCTAAGTAGTAAGCATCAAATAATCGACATTTTTGAACGTGTCTTTTTTCGCCATACTTCAGCTATTTTTCCTCATGTAGCTCGCTATAATCGTCAAAATGAGCTTCGTCTGACAAAAAAATACCCTGCTCAAAAAGTGTCGA
>CALCMV010000442.1 GCA_937967535.1 uncultured Saprospiraceae bacterium | reverse complement strand
TTTTTGAGGATATAAATAGCCTGAACCTTATTTTTCTTTCTTAATATGCTAAAGCTTTTAATTATTGGTTAGAAACTTAACAACTTGATAATTTTTAAATTTATTTAAGATAATACATTTTTATTTTGAAAATATATTATTATCAAGTTAATTTAAAATTCGTAAAATATTGATAATCAAGAATATTAGTGGGTACAAAAACGAATCGCACCCCTGAATAGCTAGAGAAAATTCATGAATTTTCTCTAGCTATTCAAAATTACAGTAAGTCTTATCTGATAAGTGTAAATTGCCCGCGATACGGCAATATTTCCCCTCCAATAAATTCAACCTCAATAAAATACACATATATACCTGCCGGGCTATCATTGCCATTATGTTTACCATCCCATCCGTCTTCCGGATTATTGAGCGTGGCATTAGGGTTTTCGAATATCCATTCGCCCCATCGGTCAAATATTCTCACATGAGCAGATACCGCACCCGAATCGCTGTGTACCATAAATATATCGTTGGCTCCATCACCATTCGGGGTGAAGGCGTTGGGGATAAATACTTGTTGGGTTTTGCGGACATTCACGCGGATGTCGTCGGTAGCGGTACAGCCATTGGCATCGGTAATTAATAAGGTGTAGTCGGTATCGAAAAGCGGTGTAGCAATCGGCATCGGACAGTCTGTACAACTCAAAGCACTTTCGGGCGATTGGGTAGTCCATTGATACTCAAAAGTACCGCTTTGGTTGATGGTCGGGTTGAGGGTGTCCGATTCGCCAAAAGAGAGTTCAATATCTTCGCCTAAATCAACAGTGAGTTCGGGCAATTGATTGATAGTGAAGGCTTGAGTAATGATACATCCTTCGCTGTCTTGGATATAAAATTCGTATTCACCCGATTCGAGACGAATGAAACTGGGGTTGCTTCCATAGTTTTCGCCATCCAATGAATAGCTGTATGTTCCATTCCCATTTCCACCTGAAACATCGTTAATGGTCAAGGCTCCAATATCTTCTCCAAAGCAGTTAACATCTTGTGTTTCAAAAGAATAGATGATAGAACTGGGTTCATTGAGCATTATACTGTCTACAAGTATACAGCCATTGGCATCGGTGACGGTGACGTAATTTGTACCTGCGACGAGCGCATTTGCAGTGCTTGTTGTTTCGCCGCTAGTCCATGCGTAGGTGTAGGCGGGTGTGCCGCCATTGACTTGCAATTGGGCAGTACCATTGGCAGCACCACCGCAACTAGGGTCGTTGGTATTTTGAAAATTGAGAACGAGTGGTGCAGCAGGTTGTTGGACGACTATTTCGTAGCTAGCCATGCAGCCTGCGGAACTGGTCACGCTGACAGTGTAATTGCCGGAGGGGATGCCTGATATTATATTTTCGGTTTGTCCGTTTGACCATTGGTAGGTAAAATTCGTGACTCCACCATCAGGAATTACCCATGCGAAGCCATCATTTTGCCCAAAACAAGAAACCGGATTGCTGTCTGTTGTAGCAGTAAGCATTGTCGGTTCTTCTATGAAAAATGAATCTACAACGGTACAATTTTCTGTATCCATGACAGTGAGTGCATGCGCTCCGGCAGATAGTTGGGTAGCGGTTTCGGTCATTTCGCCCGAATCCCAAGAATAGGTGTAAACCCCCGTTCCGCCTGTGACGATGGCACTTGCTTCGCCATCGCTAGCCCCAAAACAACTGACCGAATCCAGTACGCTCACATTGGCATCAAGGTCGGTATCATTGATAAGTGTGATACCTGCTGTTCCCTGACAACCATTTGTATCTGTGATGGTTACGAAGTACTCGCCGATGTCTAAACCCGAAATAAATTCGGCAGTTTCGCCGGTATTCCAAAGAAATTCGTAAGGTGGCTGCCCGCCATTTGTAACGGATATGGCAGCCGTACCATTTTCCGTATTGCAATCCACTAATGTACCTGTGATATTGGATTCAATGGAAATAGAGATATTGACAGTAGTAGAGTCAATAGCTGTACAGCCGTTGCCATCTGTCACCGTAACGATGTAAGTACCTGCCCCCAAATTTTCGAGTTTATCGGAAGTGCCACCTGTACTCCATTCAAAATTATAAGGGATAATGCCACCGTTAATTAAGGTACTCACCTCACCATCGCCCGAAGTAAGGCAGGTAGATTCATTGCTCAATACATCTACTTCCAAATCGTTGGGACAAGGCATCGGGCAGATGACTTCTGCTGCCCAGCCTAGAGATGTTCCCCCGAAGGCATTGGATTCAAAAGAGACTGTAAGGCAGTTACTCGGATTGCTAGAGGTGACAGTGCCGGGCGAAGCTCCGATGTTATAAGATTGGGATGGTCCGTTGGCACCGTCATTGTCGTATATCGTCATGATGTCGCCGTCGGGAGAGAGTAGAAATTCGCTAAATTGGATAGTGACGGGACCGCCGCCGCCACAGATGACTACCGAGTAATTTTCGCCATTATTGTACATGCCGTCCGGTCCGCCTGTATCATAGAACATTTCTCCACAAACGGGTACTTCAACAACGGGTGTTATTTGGGTATCGCCCTCCAAAATGGAACAACCTCCGAGTGTATTGACCCCCGAAAGCGTGATTTCAGCTTCGGAAGGAAAACCATCTACGGTGATGATGGTCGAGAAACAGGTATTTTGTCCGGCTTCTACGAAAAAAACTGCGCCCACATAGTCATAAGTTACTAATCCGCCGCTAAACGAGCCTGTCGCGGTATTTCCATTGAGGATATTTTCGATAGTGGTAGGTGCGAAACCAACGATATTGACATCCGATATACCTATCGAAAAGCCATTTTCTGAGCCTGCATCACCAATGCAATTTTGTATGTCAATGGTATACAAACCATCGCCTGCGTATTGGATATTATCTGCCGTTTGGGTAGGAGTATTGTCACATGCCCATACATTTGCGGGAGATAGTGACCATAGAATAAGGGAAAAGGAAAAAAATAATCTAATCATCTGACTTGTTCTTTTTCCTGTATGTTTCACCAAATTTTTCCTGCTTCTCGGTTGAACCAAGATGCGCGTCAAACTTAGCCAAATATATAAAAAAAATAGCTGCGTCGTGTTGAGTAGATTATTTTCTTCCTCTTCCCTTGTAAAAAGCAATACAGCACAATAGAGTGTGTTGATTGGTAAATTCTGCATTATAAATTGTAAGTAGCGAGTGGCGAGTAGCTTACACGTTAATTTAACTCACAACTCGCAATCTGTAACCTGATTCAATATTTAATTCCCATTTTTTTGAGGGCATCGGCGAGTGGTTCGAGTCCTACTTTTGCTCGTCGTGTATCTACATTTGCTTCATCTTCAATGGGATATACATCATTGATGCCTTTTTTCTCATTGAAAGCAATTTGTGTTCCGTATAGTTGTTTTTTGCCTTGGTGCATCAGTACTTTGTCGTGGATATAAGCCACTTCTTCGGGATTGGCTTCGTCGTTTTCGGCAGCTTTTAGTACGACATCAAGATGGTTTTCAAGGCGTTCTCCGGGGGCATTTTTCATAATAGTAAGGGCTTGTTCGCAGGCGGTTTTGCCATATTTTTTGCTGCTTATCCATCCTGCACTACCCATGACTTCTTCCAATTTAGCCATGTGTTCGACGTACATTTTTTGCTGTTGTTCGTCCAATTCAAAAAGGGCTTGTTCATCGCCGAATTTGTCGGAGATTTCATTGATTTTGGCTTGCAATGCTTGTTCTTTTTGGCGCATGTTGAGTAGGGTTTGGGTGACGGGATTGTCGGATGTTTCTACGATTGTACGGTCATTTCCGGTGGTGGTTGTCGGTTTGTTGGTATTTGTGGTGGTAAAGCTGTCGCAAGCGAAAAATGAAAGTGTCAATGCGAGTATGAGTATTATATTTTTCATTGTAACAAAAAATGAATAAATGAATAGATGAGTAAATATCAATGAATGAGTGAATGAATTTTGAATGAATGAATCAAGCAATTTTTGATTTTTGATTGCTTGATTTTCGATTGAATAAAATAAACTAATTTGTGAAATTAATCTAAAATCAAAAATCACTGAATCAAACATGCTCTTACTCATTCAGTCATTTACGCATCTACTCATTGGCTTAATACTGCAAAGTTACAAATTCATTGATGGAATCCATATCACATTGTTAAAGTCACGGGTTTTGGGCTTTTACCCTTAGTGATGGTGGTGATTTGTGGTGAGTTAGAAGTGAGGTTTAATATCATTTCCATAAGCGCATTTTCAAATGTATTATTTTTATTATTAATTTAAAAACAAAATTAGCGCGAATAATGTGTTTTTTGTTTTATGGTAATTAAATACTGTTTTTTGTTAATTTTTACAAATAAAAATTTTAAATAATATTTTCACAAAAAAAATTTATATGTATTTAATTTTAATTAAAATAAAAAAATAATCGCTCATGGAAATGACATTAAAGTGAGGTTATGCTATTAGTTTTGAATTTTCTCTTAGAACGTGTTTGATTTTTCTGTTTTCCTTTGTTTTTACCGAAGCCCTTATCGGTCCCAAATTTCTGCTTCCCAAGCTGCTACATTACGCTCTGTTTGGGAGAAGCTGACACCGACCAAATAAATCGTTTTTTCGACATTCGCATAAGACTGTATATAACCTCTTGTCTTAATTTGTTGGATAGCATTTTCGATGGGTTTATCTAATTTAAATTCCATCAGATACAGAAATTTTGGGGTTTGTACGCTCAAATCCAATCGTCCTTTGTGCTTGGTCACTTCCGATTGTACATCCAAACTCAAAAAAGTCATTATAAGATAAATTATCGTATGAAAATAGCCTTCCCACATTTTGAAAGATTCCTCGTCCGGTTTGTTTTTAGGATGCAAATGATAAGAAATATCAGCAAGTAAGACCTTTAGTTGAATTATAAATGCCTCCAAATCTCCCTCCTCAAGTCCCTCTTGCATCCTGATAAGTGCATTGCCAACAGTCCCTTGTTGTTTGTAGGTAAATGCCTGCAATAAATGGTGTGTAAACGAATGATGCACTTCAATATTGGGATAACCTAAAAAGTAATTGCTTCGGTAGCCGCGTTGTTCTACCTGTTTGACGGTCAGATAGCCCGTTTGGAAAAGTAAGCCCGTCATTTCGAGGGCTTCCAAAGAGAATTTGTCAAAAAAATCAATATCTACTTTAGTTTCTTCCAATTCTTGCGGGTCAATTCCCCGGTCTCTTATCGTTTCTACCAGAAAAGTAGGAGTTCCGGTAACAAACCAAAAATTGCCGAAATATTTTTTAGTAAAAAAATTGAGAATGGAAAATGGATTGTACAACTTGGTCGTACCGTCAAAAGAATAACCGTTGTACCAAAGTTGTACGCCTTCGAGGAGTTCCTTACGACTCATCTTCAAATGTTCGGTAGTAGATTGAATGTAGGTATCTTCAAAATATTCCAATAACTCATCATGCGTAATTCCCAGTAAATCATATGCAAGTGGGTCAATGCTCAAATCCTGTAAATTGTTCAAATCAGAAAACAGACTAACCTTGCTGAATTTAGAGACACCCGTGATGAATAAAAAGCGAAGATGGTGCTGCGAATCCAAGCCTTTCAAAGGCGAAAAAAACTCACGCAAAACGGCGCGATTTTCTCTGGCTTTTTCCGGTTCGGTCAGAAAATCAACAATAGGTTTGTCGTACTCATCCAATAGTACAACGACTGAATTATGTTTTTCTGAAATTTGCTGAACCAAAACCCGAAATTGCTCTGAAATAATCGTATCAGGCAATACTACACCAAACTTTTCGCTATGTCTTTGCAGGTCATTACCAATGAGTTTTTCCAACCTATCTCTATCATACTCATGCCCATAATCAGCAAAATTAAACTGCAAAACAGGATGCTTTTTCCAATTATAATCCGTTTGTTCTGCGATATATAAACCCTTAAATAGTTCTTTTTCTCCATCAAAAATATAACGCAAAGTAGTGAGCAACAAGGATTTGCCAAAGCGACGCGGACGCGACAGGAAATACAATTTTCCTTTATCAATCAAATTGTATATCTGCCGCGTCTTATCTACGTACAGATAGCCGTATTCGATGATTTCCTTAAAATTTTGTAGTCCTATCGGTAATTTTTTCATGTTCGTACATCGCTTTGATTGGAAGTTCGCTAAGAGCATGTTTGGAGGCTATCCGTCTAAGTTTGCCTAAGAGACGGACACTTTGAAAGTGTCAGGCATCACCAAATCTTAAAAATCAGCGTTTTACGAAAAAAACCATAAAACATTGGTTATCAGGCAGAAAAATTCCAAACATGCTCTAATATCATACTACTATACATGATGAGAACCTTGCCACAAAGTCACAAAGACACAAAGGGTAAATCGCTGATAATTAAGT
>CALCMV010000441.1 GCA_937967535.1 uncultured Saprospiraceae bacterium | reverse complement strand
TTAAATCGTAAGTAATTGATTATCAGTTATTTTATTTTTATTAAGGTAAAAAATATTCAATTAATTAAATTTTATAATTTTTTGATAAAAAACAATTTACCTAATACCAAATTTCCTAATTCCCCAATGTCCAAAGTCCGGTAAATTAAAAATCACAACTATGAAATACATCAAACGACATTCTAATCGAAAATCAAAAATCAGCAACCCTCTTCTTTTTCTCCTCCTAATCACCCTTTCGCTGACCGCTTGCCAAAATGAAGCTGACAAAACTGTGACCAAAAATAAATCCAACATTTCTAACACATCCAAATGTAGCTTCAAAGCGACGGAAAAGCCTTCGCTTCGTAAGATTCGCTTCGATCAATTCGAAGATTTACTTGACATTAATAACGATATTCTGTATATTTATACTTTCTTTTCGGTTGATTGTCAGCAATGTATCGCGCAAATGGCTTGTTACGAGCAGATATATCAAGAATTGAAAACAGACAATAAAGTACAATTAGTATACGTTAATCTGGACTCGTCAAAAGATATGGCAAGTAAGGTTTTGCCCTTTGTACGCAAAAAAGGCTTGTCGGGGCAGGTACTTTCTTTGGATATTGCAAGGCGGGAAATGATTTATCAATTTATTGACCAAGATTGGCGCGGGCAACTTCCTGCTACTCTCTTCGTTGATAATAGTGCCGAGACATGGTCGTTCTATGAAAAGTCTTTCAATTACGACGAATTGAAAGCTGTTGTACAACCATTGATAACATTTAAGAATCTAATGTAATAGACTAATGAGTGAAGTTACTCATTGGAAAACATTACCTCATTTAAGTATTATCGCATTGCATTGGCACTTTGTTTGCAAATATAAACAAAAAAAACAGGCGTATTATCGTCACTTAGGATGAATAATGACATTTATCAGTGATTAAAAATCCAACGACAAATGGTCGATTCTCACTTTTTTAGTAAAACGAATCACTAGTCAACGAATCACGATATTATTCATCTTTCCCCAAAGTCACCAAATTTTTTGCTATGAGGAAATTCATTATAATAGTATTAATTTCCACACTTATCCCCAATTTGAACGCTCAAAACGGGTATCAAACAGGTCAGGAAATCAAAGATTTCAGCCTTATCAACGCCGCAAATACCATGAACGGTGTCGGTATGCAAGTCGGACTTTCTGACTACAATAATGTAAAAGGCTACATTGTTGTATTTACCGGCAATGCTTGCCCTTTTGCTGAAGTATACGAAGATAGAATCGTCGCATTGCACCGCAAATATGCGATGCAAGGTTATCCGGTCATTGCCATCAATCCGGCTAACGATATCAATCCCGAAGAATCCTTAGAGCAAATGAAGTTACGCGCAAAAGAGAAAAACTATCCTTTTGCCTACCTTCAAGACACTACCCAGCATGTCGCAGTGCAATTGGGTGCTACACACATAGCACAGGCATTTGTCATTCAGAAAAAGAAAGACAAAAATATCATTCGCTATGCAGGTGCGATAGACAACAATACTTGGGAAGCTGCTCAAGTAGATATTCAGTACGTTGCCAATGCCGTAGACCACCTCCTTAAAGGTGGATTGCCCAATCGAAAACTAACCCTAAGCGAAGGCTGCGAAATCCAATGGAAAAAAGAACTCGCCGCCGAACTCACCACCGACGCAGATATACTGCCTGTCAAAAGACGTAAGGGAAGTCGCAACAAATAATCTACCCAAACTACTCGTTCTTTTTCGCTCACTCTGCGTTGCAAAAATGGTCATCCCGAATGCTTTCGGGACTCACATTTTCGCGCCTTGATTGAGCAAAAAATAACTTCGCATTTTGGGTAGATTATTTATTTCGACTTCCCTAAACGTAACTAATACTACAATGCGTCAATAACCGAACTTTGGACATTGGGAAATTTGGTATTAGGTATCCTGATAGTTATCGGGATTTTTATCAAATAATTATACAATTAAATTAATTGAATATTTTCTATATTAATTAAAAATAAATAACTGATAATCAATTACTTATGATTTAAAACCGAATTTCCCTCTCGGCTGCGCCGAGACTAATTTCCATTTTGTCCAAAGTCCAAAAGTACTTGCCATTAAGAATATGTTTAAAGCTCCAACCAAATTTCATTCCTAAATCCATATGATATTTTTTATTTTATTTTGTAAATTGCAAACTTTATCGGGCTTTGGGCATTAGGACGTTGAAAATTTGATAAAATATTATTTTACAACTTTATACAAAATAATATTTATTAAATATTTATTAAAATAAGCCTAATTTCCCAAAACCCAGAGACTTTAGAACGTGTTTACCCTGTTCACAGTACAAATTTGTACGAGCTGAAAATCAGGAGATGTTCGAGTAAAGTTGCAAAGCGAATGTTTTTATGAAAAATGACTGTTTGAATACTTAAATATCCACTTTTAACAAAGGTATTCGCCTTGCAACCCACATATAATCATTTACTCCATTTTACTCGAATACCTCCAAAAACATCATTTTGCAATACATCAAAAATCCTTTATTACAAATGGCATCATTATCACCGAAGACTACATCACTCACCCGATACCAAGCTGCTCATTTATTGAGGCGTACTACTTTTGGTCCATCGCGGCAGCAGATAGATACATTTACGGGTCTATCTGTACAAGAGGCATTAGGAGAATTATTGCAGAATCCGCCCTCGCCGACACCGCCTGTGCGTCCGGGCCAGAGTGTTTCTTGGTTGGTGGATTTCAATAATCCGCATAGTTCGTCGCAACAGTCGGTTTTGAGATTTTATTTGAGGCGATGGTGGGCAGCACAAATGGTAGCTTGCGATACGATTACGGAGAAAATGACCTTATTTTGGCACAGTCACTTCACGGTGAAGAGCAGTAAGGTGCGTGTTGCGACTTTATTGTATCATCAAAATGAGTTGTTTCGCAAATATGCCGTAGGCAATTTTCGACAATTGACCAAAAAAATCTGCACAGATACGGCGATGTCCTTTTTTCTGGATAATTATGCCAATACTGCCGAACAACCTAACGAAAATCTTGGACGTGAACTACTCGAACTCTACACTATCGGCAAGGGTTTGCAGGTGGGACCGAGTGATTATTCTACCTATACGGATGCCGATATTATCGAAGCCTCGAAGGTGCTGACCGGACATGTTATCGGCGAAATTACCAATAATAATCTTGACCCCGAAACCGGATTGTTGGCAACGCGCATCATGCCGGAATTGCACGATACTTCCGATAAAAATTTTAGCAATAGATTTCAAAATACAGTCATTGAGGGGCGCAGTACCAAGCCCGGTATTCTTGAAGAATTGGACGATATGCTGGATATGATATTCGCACAAGAAGCAATGGCGCGAAATATTATACGCAAATTGTATCGTTTTTTTTGTTATTATAAAATTACAGATGAAATAGAGCAGGATATTATCGCACCGCTTTCACAAACCTTTATAAATGAGGGATTTGAGGTTTTGCCGGTATTGGAGCAATTGTTGGGAAGCCTGCATTTTTATGATGAAGACGATAGCCTCGAAGCCAATGATATTATCGGAAGTATCATAAAATCGCCTTTGGATGTATCAATAGGAACGGCAAGATTTTTTGATTTTCAGATACCGAGTATAACAAGTCAAACGACAGCTTTTTATGAAGTGATGGAGTTCGTTGAAGGTTTTGCGGCAGCGAGTGGCATGGAGTTATTTAATCCGCCCGGTACGGCGGGTTGGCCCGCTTTTCATCAAAGTCCCAATTTTCAGCGCAATTGGATTAGTTCGAGTACGATAATTAACCGTTATCGTTTTGCGAAGTCGGTTTATTTGGATGGTATCGAACTCTCCGGCGGTGCAGTACAGCGGATCGACCCGGTCGCTTGGGTAGATAATCCGGCAAATATTTCAGATGCTTTTGACCCGAATGTTATTGTGCAGGAAATGACGGATTATATGTTTCCCACAAGTACGGAGGAAGAACGCCGGACTGTCTTAAAACAATATTTGGTAGAAAATCTGGAAGATGGCTACTGGACACAGGCTTGGGCAGAATACAAAAGCAGCGGCATGGATGCCGCAGTGCGTATCCGACTGAAAGCCTTGTTTGCAGCTATCTTGCAATCGCCCGAATATCAGTTGAGCTAAAGGCTATCAGTTCATAGTTCATAGTTCATAGTTCTTAGTTCTTAGTTCATAGTTCTTAGGCACTTAGTAATTTTTTGAAACCAACATGTTGTCGATAAATTTGCGCTGTTGGTTTATCCCTCCGAAGGAGGCTTAAATTTGTCCCGTATAGCTATCGGGAAAGAACAAGTTTAAACTCTCCCGATAGCTATACGGGACAAATTTAAGCTTCATTCGAAGGGTTAACCAACATTGCAAATTTATCGACAACATGTTGGTTTCAATTTTTTTTTAAGTGCCTAATGCACGAATGATTTCAAGGGAATTATCAATAAATTCGCAAAAAAATTAGTGTATTCGTGGCTAAAGTAGGTATTATATTATCAAAAATAATTTTTCTCACGTAGAGTACTCATTTTCATTTAAAATGAAAAAGCACCAATCTGCCCTGCTTCTAAAAAGGGAAATAAGCATCATTCTAATTCCTAATTTCAACTCTCCATTAATTTGATAATAAGTTAAATACGAATTTAAAAAATTATTTTTTAGTAGAATAATTCGATACTAAATTCAATTTTCAATAGAAAATATCGGAAACTAAATGTGCGCTAAGTGCGCTACGAATAATTGATGATTACTAAATAAATATTCTGTTTTAGTAAAAATAAAAGAATAAATATTTGGTGTATCAAATTTGTAACATTAAATTTGTTCTATTAAAATTGGTTGACCAATTTTCGATTAGCCAATTTTACAGAATAAATTATAGTGTAAATCTTTTATCCGTATGAAAAAATAAACTATTTAAGATGAATTTAAAAAATATACTAATTTTAATGATGCTTCTGTTTAGTTCATCATTATTTGCACAAAATGTAACCGGTAATATATCGGATGCAGATAATTTCCCACTTATCGGTGCAACGGTAATCGTCAAGGGAACAACTACCGGTACGACCACCGATATAGATGGCAATTATTCGATTGCCGCCCCCGAAGGAAGTACTTTGGTGATTTCTTATACAGGCTATGCGACACAAGAAGTGGTCGTTGGACCGGGAGGAACTGTGAATCTTACACTCGCAGATGATGCCGAATTGTTGGGCGAAGTAGTCGTAGTAGGCTATGGTTCGCGAAAAAAGAGCGACATTACCGGGGCAGTGTCTTCGGTAAAATCAGAGGAACTGACGGCATTTCCTATATTGGATGCTGCTCAAGCCCTTCAGGGACGTGCTGCGGGGGTAGATATTCAGTCCAATAATGGTGGCGAACCCGGCGCACCCGTTGCCATAAGAATCAGAGGAAATACTTCTATCAATGCGAGTAGTTCGCCTTTGATTGTGGTTGATGGATTTGTAGGAGCTACAATGCCGCAACCCAATGATATAGCATCGCTTGAGGTGCTGAAAGATGCTTCGGCAACGGCGATATACGGTTCGAGAGGGTCGAATGGCGTGGTATTGGTCACGACTAAAAAAGGGCAGAATGGCAAATTAAATGTCGAACTCAATTCTACTTATTCTGTCCAAAATACTGCCAATGCACTTGATTTGTTGAACGCCGATGAGTTTGCAGATTATCAAAATCAGATAAGAACCAATCAAGGCAATTCAACACCTTTTTCGCAAGGAGCTTTTGATACGGATTGGCAAGACCTGATTTACCAAGCCGGCAACACGCAGAATCATCAACTTTCTTTTTCGGGCGGTACAGATAAGGTAAATTTTTATGCTTCCGGTAATTATTTTGACCAGAGAGGAATTGTGGTCAATTCCGGCTTTGAAAGAGGCACATTCTTATCCAACCTAGATGCACAAGTAACTGATAAATTAAAATTAGGGGTTAATCTTTTTGGAAGCAGAGGCTTTAAAGAAGGCGTTGCCACTCAATCGGACGGTTCGGTTACGGTAGGTGGAGATGACGTGATTTCTCTGGCTATGAGATTTGCACCGGACAAACCAATACAAGATGAAAATGGCAATTTTACAACAAATGATGCCATCGGTGATGAAGTAGATAATCCATATGCTGTGGCTACACAAAGGATAGATGAAACTATCACAGACAATTTCAGAGCAAATGTATATGGAAATTATGAAATTGTAAAAAATCTGTCGTTCAAGACTACCTTTGGTATGAGTAGTCGCAATGAAAACAGAGGAATTTATCAACCTTCTACTTTACAAATTACGGCTTCTGCCGTAGATGGAAGAGCCAGAGTAGCCAATGCTAAAAGAACTTCACTTTTGAGTGAAAATTACCTGACTTACGATGCCCCGATAGGCAATGGCAATTTGACCTTACTGGGCGGATATTCTTACCAAAGAAATGATACAAAAGCATTTGCCGCAGCAGGTACAGGTTTCCTTTCGGATGCTTTCTCTTATCATGCTTTGGGTACGGCTACGGGTTTATTGCAACCTGCCTCGTCGCTTTCAGAAGTAGAAATTTTATCTCAATTCGGAAGAGTCAATTACGATTTTAATAACAGGCTTTTATTGACAGCTACCGTAAGAAGAGATGGTGCTTCCAATTTTGCTGCCAACAACAAGTTTGCAATTTTCCCATCGGCTGCCATCGGCTGGAAAGTCTTTAGTGAAGATTTTTTGGATAATAGCCAAACGATTTCCGGCTTAAAATTAAGAGCCAGTTATGGGGTTACGGGCAATCCGTCTATCGCACCCTTCCAATCTTTGGCGAGGTTTGCGAGTCTTTATGCTTCGAGTGAAGGGCAAACCGTATTTGCTATCACACCCGACCAACCTGCCAATCCTGATTTGAGATGGGAATCTTCTTTCCAAACCAACTTTGGTGCAGATATAGGTTTTGTCAACAATAGATTCAACCTGACCGTAGATTTATATAATATCAATACCAGAGATTTAATTTTAGGAAACAACGGTATTCCTGAATATTTCGGCTTTGCAAGTGATGAAATTTTGACCAATCTGGGAGAAATTAACAACAGAGGATTGGAAATCTCTTTGAATACGCGAAACATTGTCAAAAATAATTTCAAATGGAGTACAGACCTCAATTTTTCTACAAACAGAAATCAAGTTGTTGCCTTAATCAACGATGCTGATTTCTTTGGCAATGCTGCACCAAGTTATTTTAGCCACGATAGAAGTTATGTATTGAGAGTAGGCGAAGAAGTAGGACTTTTCTGGGGCTTTGATTATGCAGGCGTTTATCAGGGCGGGGACTTCCCCGAAGGTACAGCAACCCTCGCAGGCGGCGTACCCGGCGACCCGCTATTTAGAGATATTCCTGACGAAGATGGCATGACGGATGGCAGCATCACCGAAGCCGACAGAACAATCATCGGCAATCCTAATCCTGATTTTATTTTTGGTTTGAATAATACTTTTTCTTTTGGAGGTGTTGATTTAAATATCTTTTTCCAAGGCTCGCAAGGTGGTGATATTTTTAATATGACCAACGTGCAATTGCATAATGGAGATGCCAATACAACCAGAGACTATTTCAACAATGCCTGGACAGCATCTAATACCGACACCGACCAACCTCGCGTTGGGAATAACAGTAACAGAGAAATTTCCTCTCGTTTTGTAGAAGATGGAAGTTATATCAGATTGAAAAATGTAGCATTAGGCTATAATCTACCTGCTGACCTTATAGGAAATATAGGTGTACAAAACATTAGATTGGCTGTTAGTGCTCAAAATTTACTCACTTTTACCAATTACTCCGGGTTAGATCCCGAAGTGAATTACTTTGGTGCCAGTGGCGATAATAATACATCGAGCAATACAGTGCGGGGATTTGATTTTGGAAATTACCCAACTGTAAGGTCGGTGACTTTTAATCTTAATGTGAGATTTTAATTTGCAATTTTTAACTTTTAATTATAACTTTAAATGTAGTATAGGAACGAATTAAAACTAAAATGCAAATTAAAATTAAAATTAAAAAAAGTAACTGATAATCAGTTGATTGTAATTTGTAGAATGTAAATTATTTTTTTACCGTTCCATAGAAATAATAGTTTTTAATAATTTTTAATTAAAAACGTTCAACATCTAATTTGACAAACATATTGTTAGTTAATTTTAGTAACGACAAAATATTTATTCGATAAGAATATTTTAAAATCATAAATAAAAAGAAAAAAATATGAAAAATTTAAAATATTTATTTCTAATCATAGGAATTTCAGTATTTAGCTGTTCAGATTTGTTGGAAGAACCCGTAGGCTTATTGGCTCCGGAGGGCTTCTTTCAAAGCACAGCCGATATACAAACAGCCGTTGATGGTGCATTTACACATGCTATCAATGAAAAATTTTGGGGAAGAAAACTCTCCATCGCACTCATGTTACGTTCTGATATGGTCAACCTTCAATCCGACCAAACCAGACGGGTAGAGCATAATGAGTTCACGACATTGGCGAATAATGGTATGATTACCGAATTTTGGCTAAAAACCTATCAAGGCATTGCAGGAGCCAATCTTGCCATTGCAGGAGCTGAAGCTGTGGATGCAGATATAGCTGCTAAAAATCCGGTAACGGCACAGGCTTATTTTATCAGAGCATTTTATTATTTTCATTTGGTCAGACAATTTGGTGCTGTACCTTATGTAGATGCTCCCATAACAGATGCAGAAGCTGCGGG
Organism: uncultured Saprospiraceae bacterium; assembly: GCA_937967535.1. Taxonomy (GTDB): domain Bacteria; phylum Bacteroidota; class Bacteroidia; order Chitinophagales; family Saprospiraceae; genus JAHDEO01. Next base: position 6,775 of record CALCMV010000441.1, on the reverse strand, counting down.
TTCTATCAGCAGAACTTCGGCAGATGAAGTATATGCCAATATCATTTCGGACTTAGAATTTGCCAAACAATGGTTGCCGAATACACAATCTTCCAGAGCTATACCGGCTAAATCGTCGGCGAGTGCATATTTAGCTCTCGTACATCTGACCAGAGGCAACTACCAAGCGGCTTATGACGAAGCCAAAGAAATTATTGACAATGCAGGAGTCTATGACTTGGCTTTGGAGCCGGATTTTCAGAACTTATTCGATGCCAATGCCATTGATGCTTCCAAAGAGCCTATCTTCGCATTAGATTATAATAATTTTGAAGCACCTAATAATGCTTACGACCAAATCGCTCCTATGACCGGTATCAGAGGAGACGATAGAAATGAAGGTGGTGGTTGGTCTGTTGCTGTACCTACGCTTGCAGTATATGAAACTTGGGATGCAGGTGATTACAGAAGAGCAGTCAGTATGGACGACGAGGCATCAATTGGTGGTGTAGTAGTAGATTTCACGCAGTTTGATATTAGCGGACACGAACATGCCGCCAACTGGCCCTACATCGCGAAATATACCCGCTTTCCCGGTGCTTTTGACAGAGGAAATGCAAGAGCGACCAGCCACAATTATTCTATGATTCGCTACGCGGAAGTCTTATTGATTGCCGCAGAAGCAGCCGTAGAACTCGGAGACAATGCTTCGGCAACCGACTTTATCAATCAGGTAAGAGCCAGAGCAAGAATGGGTGGTGTCACACAAACCGGTGCAGGTACCACAGTAACCGTAGCTCCGGGTGCTGTTCCTGCGGATATTACAGGAACGGTAACGGTAGCTGATGTACTGGAAGAGCGAAGACTAGAGTTGGCTTTTGAAGGCAAAAGATGGTATGATATTGCCCGAAGAAGAATAGGAAATGAAGTATTTAATGCTTCCGGTTTAGAGGGAGAAAAACCCGAATTTAATGATGATGATTACTTGATGCCACTGCCCGAAGATGAGTTGGAAAGAAATCCTAATCTCACTCAAAATCCCGGCTATTAATATGGTAAATTCAAGTAGCCTTCTGCCACTTGAATCAACTTAATTTTTGAAGCGTTTTATGGATAAATTCCGTAAAACGCTTCTTTATTTCTCAGTGGTCAAATACCTCGTTAGTATCTACATTCTTAATTCTTGCGCGTTTTTGGCATACCACTCACATCTTTAATTTTGCCACAAAGACATAAAGAATTTTCATGCTTATCAGCAATTTATACTTTGTGTCTTTGTGGCAGTTTTCATTTTGAATTATGTTTAGAGCATGTTTAAATATTTTACACACTCAAATCATTCCACATCCCCATTAGCATTTATTTTAATGATAAGGGTTTGTTTTGAACCATCATTTTTTTCGGCAAAACCTGTAACGATATAACCCTCACATTCGGTACGGACGACAGCATGGGCGCGTTCTTTGATACCTGCTTCGCCGAATGTTTTTTCCCAGATGAGCGTACCGTTTTCTTGTATTTTTGCAATGTATATATCTTCGCTACCGTCTGTACTTCGACTTGCCGAATGACCGACGATGATATATTGTCCTTCCTCATGGGCATATATCATGCTTTCCACATGGTCGTTCCGGTTGCCTCCGTATTCATTGCGTTGGAGTATTTCGCCATTTCCATTGACTTTGAGCATGAAAATATCATTGCCGGCATCGGGAACGTGCAGTTTTCCTGCCAGCATATAATTGCCGTCTGTCGTTTCTAATACGCCGAGTGCTATATCTTGTTGTGTACCAAGATGGTAGAATCTTTCGGTATTGGGTATTAGTTGTAAATTTTCATTCAAACGATAAAAATGTACTGCCGTACCAATATTCTGCTCAGGAGAGTTGTTGGAATGACCCACTACCACATAAGCACCTTTGGAAGCTATGGCAGACAGCGCATTTTCTCCCCCATCTCTCGGATTGGGTAGGTAATGGGTGATGATATTTGGCGTTTGCCCTTGCATATTGAGCGTCCCTACATAAGAATTGTTTGTCAAAGGATTGCCCGCACGTCCTGAAAATACATATTCATTTTCCCCAAACTCGTTGAGACACGAGCAGTCGCTTTCGTCAAAAAGCTCTACACGAGTATCGCCCAATGGTTTGCCTTCAAAATTGTACTTGGCAAAATATGCTTTGTTTTCTACCGCACCGCATATCAAAAAACCTCTGTCTTCCGTCACTGTAATGGAGTTGCAAACTTCGTCCGTAGATGCTTTTCGCTCGGATTCAAAAAAGAGGACTTCGCCTTCTTTGTCTACTTTCATCAGGAAAATATCTTTATCCGAATCGTGGTTGACGCTGCCACAAATGATGTACCTACCATCGGTGGTTTCTTTTATATCAAAGGGCGTAAAATCGAGTGCATTATCATAATTGCGTTCAAAAGTCGCATGTTCAAGACAATTTATATCCAATTTATCCAAACGACAAGCAGTATTTAATAATACAGATAAGCCTATACAGAAATATATTATTTTTTTCATAGCAAGTAACTTTAGACAGCTTATTAGTTCATAGTTATCAGTTCATAGTTCATAGTTCATAGTTTTTTACAATCAATTGAACTACATCCAGATACTGATAGCTATTGGTTATTCACTCACTCACTCATTCATTCATTCAAAATTGATAAGTCAGTTTTGTGTGAAAAGTATTTTTATTTGAAAATCTATTGTGTTGCAATTCGGGTGTGATTTGCATGCGTTTGAGGCGGGGATTATCATGCAATATGCCTAAAGACCTTCTGTTTCGCTTTGTGCATTTCGTCCAAAGGTAGACCCCCACACCTGCGGTCAGTATGCCTGCCGCACCTACGATATGTGCTACCTGATTGGGTCTTCGCGCTCTAGTCAATTCCTCACTGCTATCCGGCGAACCTACAATCGGTCTGTAATCTTCATTATATATTTTCAAAGCCCTGCTGCGAAGATAAAAACCTGCCCCACCAATCAAAGCCCCGGTACCGATAACTATCGCGGCGGGTGTTTTGTTACAGCTTTTTACACTTAGGGAGGGGGCTTTCTCTTTTTTAGTTTTGGTGGCAGGAGGGCGTGTGGGTGTGGGTGTGGTCTTCACGATGGTTTCGGTAGTTGTGTTGTTTTGGGGAAATGTGGGGAGATTTCGCTGTGGCAGGTCGGGGAATAGTTTGTTGTTGGTTTCGGCTGCACGCAGGTTGTAGCTTTGTGATGATGTACAGACATCCAAAAAATTATTGTTCACATTGTGCGTAATCGCGTCGAGGCGCGTTCTGTTTTCTTCCTTTACAATGTCGTATACATATGTCGTAATGATTAATTGGTCGTATTCTTTTTCGTAACGGGCTTTTCCAAATACGAACCTATCCATTTCAGGATTGTACTTCACATCAAAGCCATGAACTATGGCAGGAACAAAATCTTCGTAAAAGCTACGATTCGGTATACGCAGTCCTCTATCTTCCAAATCTTCGATGACTGCCATTCTAAATTCGCGGAGGGTCTTCCGAATTTGTGATTTACGCAGTCCATTCAATTCATTTTCCGCTTCGATGTAAAAATCATCAAAATCAATGGTCTGTGCATAGTTTTTTTCTTGTAAAATAAGGGCAAATAAAATTATAAAGACGGTAGTGAGTTTTGGCATGAATGTCGGTTTTTACATTTTTTGTTCAAAAATACGTTTAAGCATGTTTCTTAATATCAACACATTCAACAGTTTTTATTCTTGTTTTTTCTGTATTAAACATAACAATTACTTAACATATTTTTGTTACGAAAATTATACCGTTTTACGCTAAAAACCGACATAATGTTTCGTTTTTATATAAATAAAATTAATTTATTTGGCATGTACAAAAGAGAGGGTATCGTACCTAAGTAAAGTTTATCCCGTACAGTTGTCGGGAAAGAACAAGTTCTCCCGATAGCTATACGGGACAAATTTAAGCCACATTATTATCATATTGGCGCATTAATTATTCACTCAATATGCTGATGGCTTTGCCATTTAATAGGTATGGAAGGGAGCATTTTTTGGGTGAAGTATTGTTTTATTCGGTTGATAAGGTCAGTTAATTTATTTATAAATTAATTGAGTGTGACACACATTGATGGAAATTTAATATTAAAATGTACTTTGTAGGCGCGTAGCGTCGATACTATTTGTAACACCGAATGTCCCACTACCCGAAAAAGGCGCATAGCGTCGTCCCCCTTAATACGCCAGTTTTAATAGTGCCGCCGCCATGCGGCTTAGGAAGTTTTAGGGCTAATCATCGGTTACAAAGCGTGCCGACGCTATGCGCCTAATATTATGAATCCACTTATATGTGTCACACTCAAATTAATTGAAATTATTTATATGCAAATTAATATGTTGATGTATTCGCTAATTTTGAATTTTGAATAATAAAAAATATTTAATTTATTAGTTTTTAATTATCAACAAAAAACAAAGTAAAATTTAAATTTATTTGTCATTCAAAATTTAACGAATACATTAAATAATATTTTCATCTTACAATCCCAAATCTTTTCTCAAAGCAATATCTACGACATTGTGTTTGTTCCAATAATCGCTTTTTATACTCTTCATTTTTTCTGCCTTCGATCTTGATTTTTTTCCCATAAAATTAGTAAAAGTTTCTTCCCAAGCCTCAATAGAATATGGAAATTCTTTTGTGTATTTTATGGTCAATGTTCTGTTTAATTGTGGGTATTCTATTTGGTAGAGATTCAGATTGCCTTCGCTTTGTAGGGATGCACGGGCATCGTAGGCTTTGATTGGTCGGTGCTGCATCGCCAAAAATTCCATAGCGGGAATCATTGTCAGCTTGCCGGTGGGTAGCTTGTCGGGTGCAATGCGGATAGTCGTCCAAATTTCACTTTCCAAATTATCTTTTTTTAGGCTGATTTTTTCGTCGCCGCTTGTTTCAAAATAAGAGTGAAATTCGATGTCAAATTTATCTCTGTTGTTGAGTTGAACGTAGGTTTGACCGCACCATTCTTGTGCTGAAAATGTGGTTTTTAAAGCCCGTTTTTCTGTATTTATCGGTGCAAAAACACTGCTCATCAGCGAATAGGGATAGATGCCCGTCAGGAATTTTTTGGTATTGTTCAATTTCAAAACCGGAATATTATTTTTGCTGCCTCTATCCGCTTTTAGTTGTTTTTTGGGCAAAAATTCCTCTGTCACATAGATGAGTACTGCATGTCCTTCGTGGGTTTCGCCATAACGTGCCTGACTCAATTTGTAGGAAGTCAGTTCCGCCTTTCCATCGTACCAATACTCATCGAATTTCGGGTGCTTTTCGGGCTTTTCGACTTCCGAAATCGGTGTTTTGAGAGAAGCTAATACGACATTCTTATTGGTGCGGTCTTCTGCACAGGATAGTAAGACAGTACTTACGAACAGGGACAATATAATTTTTTTCATATAAATTTATTTCCAAAAGACGCTTTAAAATTATCGGTTCTTTGATAATTTTTGCAAAAAGTATTCCTGCCCTGCGCTCAAACCTATAAGGTTTTTGGAAACCTTATAGGTTTTGCACTGACAACCAAATATTTAAACTTTATTATTTTTTTAAATAAAAGCTAATTTTCTTTTTTTGCAAAAATTGTCAAAGAACCAAATTGTCAAACCATGAGACATTTACACTCATTGCTTGAGTCCTTTTAATAGCTCATTCAATTCTTGTTGTATGGTCGTTCCTTTGTCTTTGTTGTACCAACTTTGGAGGTTTTTTTTCTTATCTTCTTCATCCATAGCGGTATCGGCTCTTTGAGTCAAGTACAGTTTTTGTGCTGCTTTGGGTCTTGGTCCCCAATCAAATAAATCTTGACCATTGGCATCTCGCACGATGAGTTTGGGAATGGATTTGCCGCCATTGGTGAGGTATTTGTCAATTTCGCTATCGGGCGTGTCCCGATTTCTGACAGTCAGGCTGATGTTAGGATTGAGTGCGGCTGCTTTTACTATAAATTCGTGGCTGTGTGCAGCATCGCCACACCAGGGTTCTGTGATTAAAATCCAGTTTTGGGTGTCTTGAATTTTGCCTAATGTTTCGGCGAAATCGGGTGCTATTTTGCCGACTTTAGACCAACGCTTGATTCTTGCTTTATTGAGCTTTACATAGGTCATATATTCGTCAGTATCATAAGGATATGCAGTGTTTTTTCCGTCTAAAATTTCGTCGAATTGCTTTTTATACTCGTTTACATTCATTTGCATCGTGATTTAAAATTTGAAGGTGAATGTAAGGTAAACATTGGAAAAGTGTTTTGTGTTTTTCCTATCCGATTTTTTTGTCGCAAGATGTACACAAAAAAATGATGTAATCTGCGTTTCTATACGCACACACAAGTCGGAGGCATTAGGCTACGTCAGCCTCTATTTGATAGTTCCTCACGCAAATTTTTCCTGAAATTGAAAGAATAGAACAAACATATCAAAACCATAGTTGGAGTAATAAATTCCATTAGCTCCAATTTTCCTCTTTTGAAAGACCATAAAATAGAGACAAAAAAAAGTAACAAGGTTATCACAGAAAGATAAATAGCGATTCTCAAGAATTTCTTCTTTTTAATGAGTTCTTCGGTAAGAAGTTCTTTTAGTTTATCTTTGTTCATTTAGTGAAACTTATAAAATAACTTCGACAGTTATGGTAAAATAGTGTAAGAAAATTGGGGTAGGTCTGGGTGTCTCAAAATTCGTCGTTCATCAATGTCTTCTTTATTAGAAGGTAGTTTAAGTGGATAGTCTTTTAGGAC
>CALCMV010000440.1 GCA_937967535.1 uncultured Saprospiraceae bacterium | reverse complement strand
AGAAAGCAAAATCAGGAAAAAAGAAACGCAAAAAACGCAGACGAAGAAGAGGGTGATTTTAATGGTTAACTAAGAACTAAGAACTATGCACTAAGAACTATGAACTATGAACCATGAACATACTCTTATCTTATCAAAGTCACATCACCTTGATAAGTTTCCGAAAAGCCATCAGAAAATTCTACTTCTGCATACCATACGAAGGTAGCCGGATTCATTTCTTCACCTCTGTATGTGCCGTCCCAACCGAGTTCGCGGTTGTTGGCTTCGATGTCGAGGCGTTCATAGACGAGTTCGCCCCAACGGTCAAATACACGTAGTACGACTACGCGCGTGAGTTTTTCGTCGCCTTGTACAAAAAAGACATCATTTGCACCATCGCCATTCGGAGTGAAGGCATTAGCAACAAAAACATTGCGTTCAGTATTGACCGAAATAACCACTCTGTCAGTGTCCGTACAACCAAATTCATTGGTGACTAAGACCTCGTAAGTAGAGGTGGTGGTCGGGCTTACAAAGGGATTGGGGCAATCGGTACAGCTTGGTTGGTCGGGGTCGAAAGTAGACCATTCGTAAGTAAAAATACCCGGTGTATCGGTAGTGACTTCGAGTTGGATAGAGTCGCCGATTGCGATGGTCACGTCTTCTCCGGCATTGGCAGAGATAGGCGTAGGTTCGCTGACAATAGCCGTATCTGTAAAAGTACAGCCGCCCAAATCCCGCGCTGTAATCGTGTATTCACCTGCCGAAAGCCCGACAAAAAACGGGGATTGAATCCAAGTCGTACCACCGTTGATGGTGTATTCGTAGAAGGGCGTACCGCCGCTTGTATTGAGCGTGATTTCTCCATCTGTATCGCCGGGACATTCTACATCAACACTCGCAGAAGTGAAGAAAAATGGCTCATTGGGCTGGCTTACGGTAATGGCATCCGCTTGGGTACAGCCATTCGCATCAGTGACAGTAACAGAGTATGTACCTTCCGGAAGATTGCTAATGGTCTGTGTATTTAAGGAATCACTCCAAATATAAGTGTAGGGCTGCGTACCACCAACTACGGAGACACTTGCTGTAGCCGTTGATTCGCCGTAGCAATCTATGTCAGTAGCGGATAGGCTAATCGCCAAAGGCAGGCTTTGTCCGATATTGATTTCTGCCTCTATGGTACAGCCGTTTTGGTCGGTCACAAGGACTTCGTAAGTACCCATCGGGAGGTCAATGAGGTCGGGTGTGGTAGCACCATTGGCATTGGGCGACCATTCGTAGGTGTAAGGCTCAATACCACCTTCTACACTTACGCTGACCGAACCGTTTGTATCGCCAAAGCAATTTGCACCTATGCCTTCAATCGTGGCTGCGAGTGGTGGTGGCGCAATCAATTCGACGGAAGAAGTGGCAGTACAGCCATTGAGGTCGGTGACGGTGATGGTATAAGTGCCTTCGGGGAGATTAATAGCAAGTGGTCCTGTTTGTCCATCGCTCCATTGGTAGGTATAATTTCCTGCGGCATTGGGCGTACCGCCTGATGCACTCACACTGGCTTCGCCGTCTGCGCTGCCTGCACAACCGTTATTTTCGGCAGTAGAACTAATACTTAATTCGGTGGGTTCGGTGATGGATGCGGCGGCGGTAGTGGTACAGCCATTTGCATCGCTTACGGTGACGGTGTAATCGCCAACTCCAAGATTTTCAGCCGTTTGTGTACTTTGGCTGCCGGTATTGCTACTCCATTCAAATGAAAATTCGCCTGTACCACCTGTGGGAATAACACTCACAAAACCATCCGAATCACCCGCACAACTCACTTGTGAATCTACCCCAAAAGCAGTAACAGCCGTAGCGGGTTGGGTGATGGTCACACTTGTTGTTGTGAAGCAATTATTTTCATCAAAAACTGTTACCGAATAATTACCTGCGGGGAGATTGGTGGCGGTTGCGCCTGTTTGGTTGCCTGTTGCGGCATCCCATTCAAAGGTGTAGCTACCTGTACCACCTGTGGCAGTAACCGTAGCCACCCCGTCATTGCCATCAATGCAATTTACGGGCATCATATCAATACTCAATTCAATTGCATCGGGTTCGGGAACTGTGACATCAGTTACAAATTCACAATCATTTGCATCCGTTATAGTCACATTATAAATTCCTGCCGACAATCCGCTGACGTTTTGGGTGGTTTGATTGAAGGCATTGGCATCCCATTGGTAGGTATAAGGTGGCGTACCCTCTGCGCCTTCAATACTTGCTGTTCCGTCACTTAGCCCATTACATGAAGTAGGCGTACTTGCAGTATTTGCGCTGATTGCGGTGGGTTCGCTTACGTCAATATTTTCAACAATCAAACAGCCTCTTTCATCCGTAATACTGACGCTGTATGTGCCTTGCGGCAAATTGGTGGCGGTTGGTGTATTTTGCAAAGAAGGTTGCCATGTATAGGTGTACGCACCTGTGCCGCCGCTTACGCTTACACTCGCGCTACCTGTATTTTCTCCATTACAAACGGCTGGTTCGGAACTAATATCATCAATCACAAGTGGCAGAGGTTCGGAGAGTTCTAGGCTTGCGGTGGTGTTGCATCCATTGGCATCCGTTACGGTTACGATATGTATTCCGGCTAGGAGGTCGCTCACATTTTGTCCGGTTTGACCGGAGGGTTCCCATTCATAAGTAAGGGGACCGATACCGCCTGACGCGCTTGCAGAAGCCATACCGTCTGTACCGCCACCGCAGGTAATATCTGTTCCTGAAATATCATCAATGACCAATGTTTCAGGTTCATTAATCGTAACAGATTCGGTGGTTGAACAATCATTTTCATCCGTTACGGTGACGGTGTAAGTACCGGGTTCTAATCCTGTTGGATTTGCGCCAAATACGCCGCTTTGTTGCCATTGGTAGGTGTAATCTCCTGTTCCGCCGGAGACGTTGAGGGTAGCTGTTCCGTCATCATCGCCATTACAAGTAATATCTGTACCGTCAAGTGATTCAATGGTGAGTACATCGGGTTCTGTGACTTCGATTTCGGCAGTATTGGTACATGCGTCTTCTCCTGTCACAAGGACGGTGTATGTACCCGGCGCGAGTCCTGTGGCTGTGGCAGTGCTTTGTCCGCCGGGTGTCCAGAGATAGGTGAGATTACCCAATCCGATAGCATCTACGGTGGCTGTACCGGTATTGTCGCCATTACAGAATAAGGGAGTACTGGTGATGCTGTTTATTACAACCGTTTCGGGATTGAGAACGTCTACATTGGCAATTTCTTGGCAACCATTGCCATCGGTGACGCTGACGGTATAATTGCCTGTGCCGAGATTGGTGGCTGTCGGGGTGGTTTGTCCGACATTCCAAAGATAGGTGTAGGGGAGTGTACCGCCTTCGACAGTGACGGTAGCTGTTCCGTTGGGACTGCCTGTACAATCGGAGGTACTGCCTTGTATATCTATGATTAGGAGGGCATTAGGAACGGTTAATGTGATATTATCCGAAGTAGTACAAGCATTTTCATCTTGTATTAAAATGGGGTAATTTCCTTCGGGTAAATTATTAAATACATTATTATTTTGAAAAGTATTTCCATTATCAATACTAAAAGAAATTGCGCCTGTACCGCCTGATGTGAGGATGGTAATTGAGCCGTCACTTTCACCTGTGCATGAAATATCGGTGGTTTGTATGTTTGAAATAATGAGGGGTTCAGGTTCATTTATTTGAGCGGAAGCAGTGACCATACAGCCATTATCATCTGTAACAGTGACCGTATACGTTCCTGCATCAAGATTGGAGGCAGTGGGTGTAATCTGTGTACCGGGTTGCCAGAGGTAGGTGTAAGGGGCTGTACCTCCTGCGGGGGTGACTTGTGCAGAGCCACTATTTTCCCCATTACAAATTGCATCATTCGCTTCCAAATTATCAATAATCAATACATCGGGTTCGGTAACAGTTACGTCTATTATGCCATCGCAGCCGAGTGCGTCTACTACGGTTACACTATATGTACCCGCAGGCAAGCCCGTAGCGGTTCCGGTGGTTTGTCCGTCTTCCCACATGAAATTGAGTTGTCCTACGCCATTGGTGGCAGTGACGGTGGCTGTTCCATTGGCATCGCCATTACAAAATGGTGTCTCGAAGTCGCTGACAAGGAAAAGCGCGTCGGTTTCGGGAAGTTCGACATCTTCTATGAGTTGGCAATTATTTTCATCGGTGATGGTGATGGTATATGTTCCTGCCGGAATATCGCTTATGGTTGGGGTTGTTCCTCCCGAATCACTCCAATTGTATGATAATGCGCCTGTACCGCCGGCAGCAGTGATGGTAATAGAACCATTGGCACCACCATTACAACTTGGTGGTGCGGGAGCAATATTGATGATTTCGACAGGTGGCGGGGCGGTAATTTGTACAGTAGCAATGCCGGGGCAAAATAGTGCGTCGGTAATGGTTACAGTATAAATTCCGGCAGCCAAACCAACTGCTGTGGGTCCGTTTTGGTTACTGGCGTTGGCATCCCACTGATAGGTAAATGGTCCTTCGCCACCATTGAGGGCTACGGTAGCCTCGCCATCGTTGGAGTCTTGACAACTTGCTTCGGTTTGGGCTGTAACATTGGCATTGACCATACAATCTACTGCAATACAGGTTTGTGCGCTGGATGGGTTGCTGCTGCAAAAGAGGTCGCCACCAATCGCACGTACAAGGATGTCAACAACATCTCCTTGCGTCAATCCGCCAACGGTATGCGAAGTGGGACCGGGTGCAGCAGGTACCCAAGTCGTACCGCCGTCAAGACTGACCTCGTAACCCGTAGCATCCGGAACGGCATCCCAAGTAAATGAAACTGCCTGTGCCGTAATATCACCGCAGGAGAGTGGCGGGGCGGTGAGGGGTTCTTCTTCGCCGATGGTGATGGTGAATGTTTCGGTTTCGCAAACGGAGGTTTGGACTTCAAAGACGATGGTTTCAATATCTTCGTCAATCGCATCTACTATCGGGACAATATTAATCGTGACCTCAGCGGCACCTGCCGGAATAAAAATACTACCCGGAAGTGTCTCATAATCAGTGCCATTGATGGCTGTACCGCTTACTGTAAAGGGAATTTCGTAGTCGCTGGAAACAGCTTCGCTGAGACTGAAGGTAACTTCTGCTACATCATCGCAGCCCTCTGCTACGGTAAAATCGCCTGAAATGGTGCCGTCTGAATCTATCGTAACGACCTCAATATCAACGGCATCGGCGGCAAAGCTGTTTTCTTCCAAAAATACGGCAGAGTCGAGTACGCCGTCACCTGCATCTGCAATGGCGATTTTGATGTGGTAAGTTTCGCAAGGGATAACGCTGGCAGATGCCTCAAATTTGTCTGTAAAGCCATCGAATTGTACAGTCGCACCATTATTATTATTATTGTATAAAGAACTGAAAGCAAGGCTTCCTGCCGAGCCAATACAGCCAAAAGGTGAACCTTCTGTACCGGGTTCACCGGGGTTGACGGTGTTGATAGCCACCGGTATAGTGGTGCCCGGAATACGGGCAATGTTGACTTCATTATAATTGCCACCTGCCGGGTTGGGACCGGAGATTAGGAAAGCAAAAACATCGTTGAAAGCAGAGCAAACGTATTCGGGATATTCCTCCGAACCAAAGACGTAATTGAAGCGGATGATGTCTGACTGTGGAATAAAATCAAATTCCAATACTGCTGCATCAAAGGTTTGTGTATTACCTGAAAGAATAGCATTGAGATCGCCATCTCCGGGGCGACACAGCCCACCCGGTCCTTGAAAAGGTGGCGGGTCGTCGGGGGTGCCACAGCCTGAATCTTCGGGTAGGGTCGCATTATCCAAATCATTCGGTCCGGTAGCTACAAAGATGTTGCCCGTAGAAAGAATGACACCCGAATTAATTCCGATATTACTATTGGCACCATTAAAAAAACCGCGTTGGATATTGACACCACTAAAGGTGACATTGGTGACATCTACGCCCTGCCCGACAAGGACATCCTGCACCAGTTGATTGGTATTAAACGTATTAGAGTTAACAATTAATTGTGCTGAAAGGCTCGCAGGCAGCATTAAAGCGGTCAGTATAAACAGGCTGTATCTTGCTTTCATATTTGTACGGTAGAATGGTGGACGGTAGATGACAGACGAATGAACATCGTCTTTTCTACCAAGTATTATTTTATTATCAGACACTTTATAAGGGTGTTTTCCCTGATTTTAACCACTAAGGTTAACATTTGAACAGGCAAATCTGTTGTGAAAATAAGTGTTGTGCAGGAGACTTTTAAGGTTTATATGCTTTTTTTTGTTTGAAAATTTTGTTACATGAAAATATGCGTGTATATTAGCGTTTGATATACTTTATTGTTCACCCGCTTAAACGTAACCACACCTACTTAGTACCACCTGAACTTATCCACACACACATACGACCTCAAAGGATGTTGTCCTGATTTTTATTGATGAATGGGAAATAAAAATGACGAACCGATAAAGTTCGCCATCTTTTCAAACTGTTTACTTAACTAGGCTTTTACGGCATATACCTGTAGATGACATCATATTGAATGTATACGATAGAGTCGCCTTCAAAGAAATCTGTAAATAGAAAATTCTCGTAACTGACAGGTAAATGAGTACCTCCACTACTACTTATACCGCGTTTCACAAAAGTACGATAAGGTATTGTAATTTCAATGGGAGTTCCTGTGCCTGAAATCACTCTATCTGAAGAAACAACATTAAATTCAAAGTTGTCATCTGAAAGTGTGTATGGAATGCTGTCCAAAGCAGTTTGCATTGTGAGAAAACCAGCATCAGCAGCATCAAAGTAACTCAGATTATCCGATACAAGTACAATAGAATCAGGAATTGACATGACATTATCATTGAATAAATCCTGTGTCATTTGAGTGATTGGAAGTGTCATATCGGCAGGAATGTCGTTTGTTCCAAATGTTCTCAACATGGCTACTTCAGTCGATCCGGTCTCGGCAAAAGCAAGCCGGATAGGAAAATCAGGGATTTCGGGAGTTTCATCATCTTTGCAGCCAATGGACAATGTAAAAATAGCAAATAACAATAATGTTTTTTTCATTTTAAATTAAGTTTTTTTTATGAATATTTTAGACTTTGGGCGAATTACTCATCTTCTACTAATTCATAAATAACATCGTACTGAACGTAGACGAGGGAATCACCGGAAAAGAAACTGGTTGTGAAGAAGGTTTCGTAATCTAAAGGATAATGAGCAGTTGCGTTGGTTCCTGCTCCTTTTTTCCTAAGTGCCCAAAAGGGAATTGAAATTGCAGTTTGTTCCTGATTTAGATGCCCTTTTATGACTCTATTATCGGGAGGAATAGTGAATGTGTATTCATCATCATTGACAGTGTAAGTTGCATTGATGTCCGAACCAAAAAAGAAATTATCATCAGGGGCGATGAACTCCGCCTCTTGCATAGGCAGCAATTTGATAGCTTTGAAGGCTCGTTCTTCGCGCCCTTGTGGGGTCATTGAAGTCTCTAGTATTTGTCTCATAATGAGGTTTTCCGATGCAGTAATTTCAATTACATCTTCGGTAAGATCGTCTAATGTACGAAGTGTGTATAAAGGAGGGGTGCTCACTCTACTTTCTGCATACGCCAGTGAATCAGGTAAATTAGTACCTATTGTTGATAGCACAGGACCTTCATCATCTTTACAACATGTTAAGAGTAAAAAAGCGTAGATTGAAAATAAGGCTAAAATTATTATACGTTTTTTCATTTTAATATATTAAATTGATTATTTTTACACAAAGATAATTGATTACACTGATTTATACCATTAAAAGATAAATAATATGAATCTCATGGGAAATACCAAGTATTATCTCCTTAAAGCAAGTTCAATATTATTATTGATACTTGTCTTAAATAGTCAACTGGCAGCTCAATCAGACCTTCCCAGATGCGATGAGTCTCCTTGTTTAGATGTGGAATTTTTATATCTATTCAATAATACAAATGTCATAGACTACGATGGTTCACCAATCCCTATTCCATGCGAGGGTACTTTACGACTAATAGGTGTTCTGTTACAGGGTAATTCAACTTTTGCCGATTGGTCTTACAATTCAATGGTGATTGATAATGATGCAGGATTAGACTTGACCAATACAAGCAATACAGGACTTTATGAAATCCGATATTTTGCTGATAACGGCGATATGATATGCGGATGTCATGTGGAAGTCGTTCAGGCAACTCCCCCAACTATTAGTAGTACCGACGAAATGGGGGTTTCTTGTAATGGAGATACAGATGGAAGTGTTACGTTGACAATTAATGGGGGCAGTGGAAGTATAAATTATAGTTGGGAAGATTTGAACGATAATAATAATACAGAAGAAGGTGTATTATTAAATAATCAAATAACCAATTTAGAGGCAGGAGACTATCGTATCAGTATAACAGACCAATTGATGTGTACCAGTTCAGTAGTAACTACTATAAGTGAACCTCCACTATTACAGGCTTCCATTAGTAATATCCAACACATTATCTGCGGTGAGGATGGAATACCTTTACCTTTTGGGTCTGCGACTGTGTCTGCTTCGGGTGGCACGCCTGACATAAACGGAAATTACACATATGTTTGGAGTACAGGAAACGGAGATGCTATTGATAATACGCTCCCCGAAGGATCTCATAATGTAATTGTTATGGATGTCAACGGTTGTACAAGCACAGTGCCTGTTGAAATAATGCAAAACATTGAAGCACCCGAAAATGTAGAAGCACAAGTTAGTGGAATGATTGATTGCAACGGTACTTCGGTAATTTTAACAGGAAGTTCAAGTTCTGTTGGTGTGAGTTATCATTGGGAAGGTCCTAACGGTTTCACAAGTATTGACAATCCTCTGGAGAATATAACAACTCCGGGAGATTACATCTTAACCGTCACTCGAGATGATAACAATTGTAAGACTGATTTTCCCATAACAGTACCAGGAACAGAAGTACCAATACCTGTAATCACACCCAACGGATCTACACTCAACTGTATTCAATCTTCTATACTTCTTACGGCAGCATCTTCTACCGGAGTATCCCCATTCGAGTATGCCTGGAGCAATGGAGCAGATACAGATACTACAACCATATTCAATGCAGGCACATACACAGTAACCATTACTGACAACAATGGTTGTGACAATACAAGTTCGGTTATGGTAGGAATCAATACTGATGCTCCAACCGCAGCAATAGCTATGCCTGACACAATCACCTGTAACAATACAATCATTGAATTGGATGCAAGCGAATCAGAAATAGTCGGTATGACAGCCATGTATGAATGGACAGTTATAAGTGCTAATGGCAATATTTTAAACGGCGGTAATACAGATATGGCTACGGTTGATGCTCCCGGCACCTATCAAGTCAAAATAACAAATAATGCTAATGGTTGCGCTGACTCTCTTACAGTAGATGTTATACAAAATAAAGCAGACCCAACTGCCACCCCGGATACTCTGATTTCCTGCAACGTAGCAGGTATGGGAAGTTTCACCCTATCCAATGCAGATGCTGTCGTAACAGGCGGTCAGGCGGGTGTCACAGTCACTTATCATTTGAGCGAAGCGGCTGCAGGCTCCGGCGATAATCCTATCACACAAACACCATTTAATTCACAAGAGCGAATCATCTATGCCCGAGTAGAACGTACCGACAATGGTTGCCACGCTGTAAGTGAAGTGATATTGGAATTGGAGAGCCTTAGATTAACTACTATCACTTTCGACCCGCCACTTAATGCAGATGCCACCCTTTGCGGTACTAGTCGCATCATTACAGTAAGCCCTGACAGTACGCTTGCAGACTATGTATATACTTGGGAAGTCAACAACTCTGACCAAAATGTAAATGCAGGAGATGCCTGTGCCGCTTTAGAAATTACAGGTAATAGCAACATTTCGCTCACCTATCAACTGGGAGAATGTAGCCAAGAAGCTACCGCAACAGTTACGCTTGATAACTCCACCGACACCGATGCTAAAGTCTTCCAATTCGCCAATACCAATACTTTATTTTGTAATATCAATAATTTCGACAGCTATCAATGGGGTAAAGAAAGTCAAACTACCCTCTGCCCTGAACCAATGGAAGGCGAAACATTCCCCGATGTCGTCATACAAGACCTTAATTTAGATACTTATTATTACTGGGTGATAGTAACAGAGGGCGATTGCAGCACCAAAGTTTACCTCAATGGTGAAGGCAACTCTCCCTTCTTCAAACCCATTGTAGACCCCAATATCGAATACGGCGACCTCGCCCTCCAAGTCAATCCGAATCCAAATAATGGCGCATTTGAATTGACCATTACAGGTGATGAAGTACGTGATTTGGAGCTACACCTATACGATGCGCTCGGACGCGCGATTTACTACCAAGAAACGCCTAAAATTGCAGGAATAGAAACGTACTATATCGCACCTCCGAATCTCACACAAGGTTTATATTTTGTAAGAGTGACGGGGAATGATAATATTTTATTGACCGAAAAAATAATGGTAAAATAATTGGATAGTGTTGTGTTATCATTTATTAAATACGAAAATACAATCACTAGGGACAACACCACAATACAATTTCAAAAACATGAAAAAAATATTATTTTTAATTGTAGTAATTATAATATCGGGAAATATATCTGCTCAAAAACTGGATTGGCAGGAGCGCAGAAAAGCGGCAGACGAGGTAGATGAGGTCATTGAAAATTATATCAATACCTGCGAACTCTCGCCATTGGGCAAATCGGCGTATGCCGACGAACAAGTGGAGGATTTCAAAAACATGTTTACCGATGATGCAAAGATAACGGACGGTGTCAGTTCGCAAGCCGCAGAAGACGGCGGCAGAGAAGTCGTGGAGCAAACGCCCGATGAGTATACCCAAGCACTGATGGCGCGTTATCCGAAGGGAATGACAATTAAATTGTCCAAATTGCAAGCGGATTATACCGAACTCGACCAACAAAAAGTACGTGTAGCGATGGAGCGACAATTCAGAGCCAAAGATGAATCCGGCAGATATGTATTGGATACTGCGGATGTTATGCTCGAATTGACCATTGATAGAGATTTGGAATTTGCAAAAATCAAGAGACTCAATACCGAACCGCCACCGCCACCGCGTGTTGACCCCGAATCAATAGCCACTGCCCCCATCGCAAAGAAGGATGAGCGCATGAGCATCAATCTCAAAAGAGGAGAACAAAAAAAGTCAATTAATCTTAAAAAGAACATCAAAAATCCGGCAGGTGGGGCATTGGCTTATAAGGTCACTATACCGCCCAAGCGTGGTAAAGTTATTATAAGTAGTTCAGGAATAGCGACTTATACGCCTCAAAACCCCAAGACAAAGATAGATAATGACCAATTTGAATATGAAGTATGCAATGAAAACGGCTTATGTGATAAAGCAAGGGTGATGATTGATATAGAAATCGAAACGATTCCGCCCAATAACAAACGCGGCTTCTACATCAATCCGAATATTGCCTTTGGTGTAACTTCCAATAACAGCAATATTTTATGGGGTTACGAAACGGTACGCAGTCCGCTTTCTGCCGATATTAGTGGCAATAGCGGGGCAAATCTTAGTTTGGGTATCGAAGTGGATTACTATTTTTCTAACAACTTGGGTATCGGTGCGGGTCTGCAATATCAAAGCATCAGTGGCGGATTTGATGTGAACGATTTTGATGTAAAATATGCTTCCAATATTCATAATGCACCCGAAATTGACCGAAATTACGAGCGCATAATTACGATGAACGGTGTCACAGAGAATTTCACTATGACCAATATCGGCATCCCTTTATTGCTCAAATTCAGAACCCATCCGGAGAATAAAATCGGGATATTTGCTCATGCAGGTATTCAGTACAATCTTATTTCTTCCTCTACGAGCAGCCTCAATAGTGGTGCTATGGCAAATTACGAAGGCATCAGATACACCACCGAAAGCGATGGTTTTCCGGAAGAAGGATACAATAGCGCAACAGGCGAAATTGACAACAAATTCACTTGGTTTCAGACTGCCGAAAGCTATGCTGCACATGGCACGGCTGCACAAGTAGAAGCGCATTTTAACGAACTTTACGAAGATGCTCACAATTTGGGCATCAATATCCCCCTCGACGATAGCGACAATTCAGCCAATCTTGACCCGCATCTCAACATTTTGGGAAGAATAGGTTTGGTTTACAATATGTCTCAAAATATAGCACTACAAGTTGGCGCACAATATACCTCCGGCACATTAAGAGCAGACAGCAATTACCAAATCAGCGACAGCATCGTAGGAGAGGGAGACAACAAACGAGGCGAATACACGACCTTGCTCAAAGGCGGTCCGGGTTATGCTGCCTTCGGGCTTAATGCAGGGATTTCTTTGCGCTTGAGTGGAAAAAAAAGTAACCAATAAGTGTTTACTTTTTGTAATGTAAGAGGTATATACTTAGGGAATAAATTTTGCATAAGGATTTGACCCAACATATTATTTTTATATTTTATTTATTTTAAAATTATTAATAATAAAAAATAAAAATATTTTGTGTACGTACTATTAAATAAGTGGAAGTACAAGTTTAAGAGTAAGTTTAAATAAACAATTCATTTTCAATGAATTATGAAAACTGCAAGTGTCGCTTAGTTCAGTCCAACTACTTACTTAGTATTTTCATATTTCAAAAAAATATCATCTAATTTCACTGTAAATTTAAACACACACAAATGATTCATTCATTCCAATATCTTCGCCAAATTATGAATTATGAATTTTGAATGACAAATTAATTTAAATTTCACTTTATTTTCTACTGACAATTAAAAACTAATAAATTAAATATTTTTTATCATTCAAAATTCAAAATTGGCGAACACATTGTCATTCAAAACTCATTTTAAATTTACCACAAATAACTAAAGACAACAAATGGATAAAAACATAATCATGGCGATAGTGGCGGTAGCCTTACTTGCGGTGATATTTATTGGTGTATCATTGTTTCGGCAGCCCGACGACTGCCCGAAGGATATTGAGATTTATACGGAGAGAGCATCATATGAAGTCGGTGAAGAAGTACACCTATCACTCAAATCGGCTAACCTACCCCGCATCTCTACCTACGAATGGACGACAGAGGATGGACAAACTTCCGACCAACCCTCCCCTACCTTTGTTTTCGATAAAAAAAATACCCAACAAATATCCGTCAAAATCAATGAAGGCTGTGAGTATAATTATGTTTTTGAAATCATTGATAATGAGGAAGATATAGAAGATGAAATCACCGTAACAGAAGGCGGAATTACTATATCGAAAAAAACTGCTTTTACAGGCGATGCCATCCAATTTAAAGACAAGAGCGAAGGTGCTTCGGCATATTGGTGGGATTTTGGCGATGCCAATTCCTCTGCTTTGCAAAACCCGACACACATCTACAAACAAGTCGGCACTTACACCGTATCACGTATGCTCAACGGCGACGAGAATATGGTCGAAACTATCGAAGTTACCATACAAAAACGCAATACACCTCCGGTAGCAGACCCCAATATGACGGCAGCATTTACCATTGATAAAACCAGCCTGCGTGCCGGAGAACTCATTCAATTTACGGACAAAACACCCAATGCTACAAGTTGGCTATGGAATTTTGGGGATGGTTACACCTCGCATGAGCGCAACCCGACACATGTATACAATCTCGACGGAAATTATATCGTCATACTCTCTGTAAACGGTACAGGCAAAAACGTCAATACACAAACAATTACTGTCAATCCACCCATCAGAGTAGCCGACAGACCGCCCGTAAATCAAGGTGGCTCTCCGCATCCCCCCCCACCTCCACCGAAGTCTGTAGAAATGGACTTGGCAACCACTATGAAAACTAAATTTCAGGAGATAGCGAATAGCAACAATGACGAACTCAAAACAAATATCTATTACAACTATTTATTACCCAATATAGCAAGTGAAAATATGCCCGTAAAAGTGACCCGAGACGGACGACAAATTGAAGATACATTTTACGATTATTACAACAGTCTCAACATTCAGGGCGGACAACGTATCAGCATTGTGGAAGTATTGAACACGAACACAGAAGGGAAAGCCACCTCTTTACGTGTCGTTGAACTGTAGCCGTGTTATTTTTATAATAAAAAGTAATTTAATATTATGCGAGATATAATTTTATTAGTGGGAATTGTAGGTATGATTGCGCTCACTGCGATATTGTACAGAACATTTGCTAATGGTGAGGAAGATGCGAAGATGGAACTTGTTGGTGAAAATACCGGTGGAGACGTGCAAGCCGATAAATTAGAGGAAGAAAAAATCACAGACGCGGACAGATTGGAAGCTGAAAAAATCGCTGATGTCAATAAAAAAGAGGAAGCGGAGAGATTGAAAGCTGAGAGATTTGCAGAAGCCGAAAGAAAAAGGAAGGCAGACGTGGACAGATTGGAAGCCGAAAGATTTGCAGAAGCTGAAAGGAAAAGGAAGGCAGATGCGGACAGATTGGAAGCCGAGAGATTTGCAAATACCAAAAGAGAGGCGGAAGCCAGATTAGAAGCTGAAAGATTTGCAGAAGCCGATAGAAAAAGGAAGGCAGATGCGGACAGATTGGAAGCCGAGAGATTTGCAAATACCAAAAGAGAGGCGGAAGCCAGATTAGAAGCTGAAAGATTTGCAGAAGCCGATAGAATCGCAAAGGCAGAAACCAAACGCAAAGCCGAAGAAGAAGCGGCTCGTCTGAGAGCAGAAAATGAGAAAAAAGCCGCCGCCGCAGCATTGGCAGCTAAAAATAAAGCAGAAGCCGAAAGACTTGCAAATACGAAAAGAGAAGCGGAAGAAGAAGCGGCTCGTCTGAAAGCAGAAAATGAGAAAAAAGCCGCCGCAGCAGCATTGGCAGCTAAAAAGAAAGCAGAAGTCGAAAGACTTGCAAATGTCAAAAGAGAAGCAGAAGCCGAAAGAATCGCAAAGGCAGAAACCAAACGCAAAGCCGAAGAAGAAGCGGCTCGTCTGAAAGCAGAAAATGAGAAAAAAGCCGCCGCAGAAGCATTGGCAGCCAAAAAGAAAAAAGAAGCCGATGCCAAAGCAAAAGCAGAAGCCGAAAGACTTGCAAATGAAAAGACTGAAAGAGAAAAACAAGCAGAAATTGAACGTATTGCTCTGGAAAAACGCAGAAACGAAAGCACCATCACCACGTCGCTCAAAGCCATCGTTAGCAAAAAAGATTTGGGTGATGATTACTATAAAATTATCAGCATTGTCAATAATGATAATTTACCAGTAAGTATCATAAAAAATGGCGTAACAGAATCCGACGTACTTTATGATTATTGTCAAGACCTCATATTACGCGAATTACAAAAAAACATTGACAATGTAAAAATCACAGCAGAAAACGAAACCATTACACATATTACAATTTACGAGAATTAATTTTTTGTGAACTTTGCAAAGGCTTAATTTACAGCATATTAAACGTTCAAAATTCATTCATTCAAAATTACCGACACACCATGAAATACGCTATATTGGCATTATTTTTATTTATAATGAATTATAATTTGAATGCTCAAGCGGAAACTTACGAGACATTCGACTTTGTATATATTGACAATAGCCAGACAACCGCCGAGGATGGTTTGTCCCAACAACAAATTGACCTCATCGAGGCGCGTTCGGCTGAAATTGCGGAGCAAAACAGTCAATTACTCATCATGTATGCCAGTAATGACAACAATCCCAAAATCACTACCGATGCCAAAAACGTCAGCACTTGGCTCAATAATCTCTTGCAAAATGATGCCCCCTTTCCGGGCGATAAATTTGCAGAGAAAAAACTAGTGCGCGAGGCACTGTACAGCAGTATTTTTGAAGTAAACCGCGAGGTCAATTTTCACTTTTTTATCACCGACCAATACGCTACTTCACTCCAAAATCAACCAAGTGTGATGATTGCCATGTTGGTCAATGAATTTATACAAACACTTGATTTCAAAGGAAGTGCAACAGCCAATATTTACATCAACAATAAACAAACCCGAAAACTGGACATCAGCAAAATCCAAAAAACACTCGAATACAATAATCCCCACGACATGCTGAATGTCAATGTAGCCTACAAAGTAATTGATTTGAAATTATAAGTAATGAGATAAATTACAATGTGTTCGCCAATTTTGTCCCGATAATTATCGGGATGAATGAAAAATTTTGAATGTCAAAAAATACTTAATTTGTTAGTTAGTTATTAATTACTGGACTTTGGACATTTTGGAAATTAGGTAACTGGGAAATTCGGGTTTAAATCGTAAGTAATTGATTATCAGTTATTTTATTTTTATTAAGGTAAAAAATATTCAATTAATTAAATTTTATAATTTTTTGATAAAAAA
>CALCMV010000439.1 GCA_937967535.1 uncultured Saprospiraceae bacterium | reverse complement strand
CAATATATGTGTGTATTTTTTTGCGAAGCAAAAAATAAAACACATCAACACATCAACACATCAACACATCAACACATCAACACATCAACACATCAACACATCAACACATCAACACGTTCTATGCTCTCGGCAATGTTATTTTCACCTTGCGCTTGCCTTTGGTTTTATCGGCGAGTTTGACGGCTTCATAGGCACTGACCACACCACCTGTACGACAAAGTGTGCTAAACGACACTGCTGTATCTCTGCTACCGGGCTTAACTACCTTATTATCAATATCTACGGCAGATTTGATTAAAATTTCTTTGACCTGCTCGGCGGTCAATTTCGGGTAGTAAGACATGAGGAGTGCCGCTACGCCCGAAGCTGCCGGTGCTGCCATACTCGTACCGCTTGATACTTCGTATTTGTCGTCCGGTACTGTGGAGTAAAGGTCGAGTCCGGGTGAAAAAATATCAACATTATCCGCGCCATAATTGGAGAATCCGGCTGCGGAATTTTTGCCACCTTCCCATGAAAGTGCGCCGATTTCGAGCCATGTTTTGGCTTGTTTTTTCTTGTTTTTGTAGCGGTCATTCGGATAAAAGATGACCTCGTCGGTATTGATACCGTCATTACCTGCCGCATGTACAAGCAAAACACCTTTTTTGACGGCATACTTGACCGCCGTATCTACTACTTTCTTGTCAAAACTATACTGTTTTCCAAAACTCATATTGATAATACGCGCACCATTATCTACTGCATAACGGATGGCATTGGCAACATCTTTGTCGCGCTCATCGCCGTCGGGTACTGCACGAACAGACATGATACGCACATTGTCAGCCACACCTTTCATACCGGTGTCATTATTGCGATTGGCAGCGATGATACCCGCTACGTGTGTACCGTGCATAGCATCCGGTCCTTCTACATCGTTGTTTCCGTAGCTTCGCTCGGCAGAGTTGCGGTAGTTGTCGCCTACGATATTGCGCGGGTCAAAATCAGGATTATAGTAATAGTCGAGTTGACCATTAAAATAATCGGCTGCGCCTTTGAGTTCTTCAAGGTCTTTTTCAGAAGCCCCTTGTTCAAAAACACTTTTCAGCATAGATATGCCCTGTGCCAGCACTTCATCATCCCCTGCATCTATATTGTCCAGCACCTCCATACTGAGTTCGGTATCTTCCCCTACCTCAGCTTTTACTGCCTTCAATGCACCGGAAAACATCTCATACAAACCTGCCATTTGCATAGATTGTGCTTCGGCTTCGCCGCGTTTTTCATCTATTACTTTTTTGAGTGCGCGATACTCTTCATATTTCGCTTTTGCTTTTTTAGAAAGTTGAGACGGGTCGCTGTCTTTATAAATTTTGTGCAAATCGCGGTAGAGGCGCGTGACTTCCAGATTGTCGTGTGCGACATTTTTTCCATCAGCACCACCAATGAAATTCCAACCGTGAATATCGTCAATGTAACCATTTCCGTCATCATCTTTGCCATTGTTCGGGATTTCATCTTCATTGACCCACATGATGTCTTTCAGGTCTTCGTGTTCGGCATCAATACCGGAATCAATCACAGCTACCACAACAGTTTGGGAGCTTTTTCCCTTGAGGAGTTCCTGATAGGTTTTTTCTACGCTCAAGCCTTGCACATTGTCTTGTTTGGCATCTAGATTAAACCAGTTTTCAGGGGCTTTTTGTGCAAATATGCAAGCAATTGTAATGACACTGATAAGTAGTGTCATCGTTATTTTTTGTATCATTGATAAAGATTAAATTTGAATAATTTTTTGCAAAAATAGTGTTTTCAAACGAGTTTATGAGCTATTATATTTTATGACTGCTACTTTATTGAAAAGTACGTTAAGGAAAATGTAATTTTAGTATCTTTTTTTTCATCTTTTTTCTAATAACTCGGTTGCGGCTTATGGGTTGTGGGTGTATTTTTTTTGATTTCGTATAGCTATCGGATTAGTTTTCAATAAAACCCACATTTCGGGTAAATTAAATTTAAAAAACAAGAATATTAAAAATAAATCCAAACATTAATTTTATTTCAAGGCTGATTTGAAATTTTATTTGGTTTTTCATATTAAATTAAAAAAATAATTTATTTTATTTTATTTTTTATGAAAAATAAAAACATATTAATTTTTAAATTTGAAATAAAATTCTGTTTAATTTCTTTTTTTAATATAAAATCAAAATAAAATTTTAAAAAAATTTAATTTTCTTATTTCCATTTACCCGAAATGTGAAATAAAATAAAAAATTCTGAACTATTCACCATGAACTATTTCACTATTCACTATGAACTATGAACTATTCACTATGAACTATGAACTATGAACTATGAACTATTCACTATGAACTATGAACTATGAACTATGAACTATGAACTATTCACTATGTAAATATCCCTATTTCTAATGAAGACTACCCAAATTCATTATGTATAATTTATTAATTTTTATTTTTATAAAAAACTTAAATTAAATTAATTATGAGTAATTCATTCTCATTAAAAAAAATATATATTTTCTCAATTATCAATTTGGCACAAGCATTAATATTCACACCCAAACTTTAATTCATATAATCGTTACCTATTGATGTTTTTCCGTCAGAAAGGTAATTTTATTTAACTAACCATATTTTAAATCTATTATGAATTTATTAGGACTTGTAAAAGACCAACTTTCGAGTGCAGTTATTGGCAATGCAGCCAAAATGATTGGTGGCAGCAATGCAGCTACCGGTAAAGCACTTGATGGCATTATGCCTACACTTCTCGGAGGAATGATGAAAAAATCCTCTACACAGAGCGGCGCAAGCGAGCTCTTCAACATGATTAAAGACGGCGGTCACGATGGTGGCATTTTAGACAATATGGACAACCTGTTTAGTGGTGGCGATGCTACTCGCAAAGCGACTACAGCAGGTGAAGGTATTTTGAGTGGACTTTTTGGCAATGGATTGGGTTCTATTGTCGGTAAGGTGGCTTCTATGGCTGGCTTACAACGTAGCGGTGCTTCTTCATTATTGAGCATGGCTGCACCTATCTTGATGGGTATTGTCGGTAAGCAAGTAAGATCACAAGGTTTGAACGCTTCCGGTCTTGCAAACTTGATGAGCAGCCAAGCAGACCACGTAAAAGCTGCCCTTCCTTCAGGTATGGGCGATGCCTTGGGTCTCGGTAGCTTACTTGGTGGTGCGAAAGCTGCTGCGGGCAATGTAGCCAATACAGCTTCAAATGTAGGCGGTAGAGCTACTGCGGCTGCCACTGATACTGCCAGAAGAGGCGGTAGCTTCTTGAGATGGTTATTGCCATTATTAGCAGTTGTTCTTATCGGTGGTTGGTTATTGAGTCGCATGGGTTGTGCCAATCCTGCCGGTGATATGGCTGACAAAGCGGTTGACACCACTAAGAAAGCAACTACTACTGTAGTAGAGGGAGCAAAAGATATGGGCGACAAAGCTGTTGATGCTACTAAAAATGTCGGTGGTGCTGTTGCAGGTTTTGGTTCAAAAGTAGTAGACGGTATCAAAGCATTCGAATTGCCGGGTGGTGGTAAAGTTAGCTTCCGCGAAGGTACTTTCGGTGACAAATTTACCAGTTTCTTAGGTGGCGGTTCTGCCAAAGTAGGTGAGCGTTTTACTTTTGATAATTTGACATTTGCTACGGGTTCTGCCAATTTGGATGCAAATTCGCTCAAAGAGGTAGCCGAATGTGCAAAAGTACTCAAAGCCTTCCCTAAAGTACACATCAATATCGAAGGTCATACCGATAGCAGAGGTGATATGGCTAAGAATAAATCACTATCTATGGCACGCGCTACGGCAGTCAAAAATCAGTTGGTAGCTTCGGGTATCAGTGCCAATCGTTTGACTACCGCAGGTTTTGGTTCTGAAAAACCTGCCAATGCAGCCAATACAGCAGCAGCAGAAAACCGTCGTGTAGAAGTTGTTGTAAGTAAAATATAATCAGTTACGGGTTTTTAGAGTAGCGCGTTTATTTCGCGAACTCACTGACTCGCAACTCGTAACTATCAAATTTTTGTTGCTTTTTTTGATAGATTCATTTTCATTTTCACGGGCAGAAGTGTTCTACACTTCTGCTCGTTTTTTTTGTGAGGCAATGAGAAAATTGTATGTTTGGAGGTGAAGAAAATTTTAATCATACGATTTAGTTCTATCGGCGATATTGTGCTGACTACGCCTGTGCTGCGTTGCCTGAAGCAACAGATGGATGTCGAGTTGCATTTTCTCACCAAATCAATCTATAAAAACATTCTCTCTCCCAATCCGTATTTGGATAAAATCTGGACAATTGATAAAGAAATTGATGAGGTCATCGCTGATTTGAAGGCAGAAAAATACGAGCGCATCATTGACCTGCATCATAATCTGCGTACACTTCGCCTCAAGCTACATTTGGGTGTATCTGCGACTTCATTTCCCAAGTTGAATATCGAAAAATGGTTATTGACCAATCTGAAAATCAATCAATTGCCTGACATTCATATTGTTGACAGGTATTTTGAAACTGTAAAAAAATTAGGTGTAAAAAATGATGATGCGGGTTTGGATTATTTTATCCCGCCAAATGAAGAAATTGATACGACCCGCTACGGATACACTCCACACGAATATATTGCCTTTGCCATCGGAGCTAAACTTGCCACCAAACGATTGCCCACACACAAAATTATCGAAATTTGCCAATCACTCCCATACCCTATCGTCCTGCTTGGCGGCAAAGAAGATACTGCAAAGGGCGACTTGATTTCCGAAAAATCCGGCGCACATACATTCAATGCCTGTGGGAAATTTTCGTTAAATGGCTCGGCATCTTGGGTGCAGCAGTCGCGGCTACTCATTACGCATGATACGGGCTTGATGCACATTGGCGCAGCTTTCAAAAAACGTATCGTCAGTATTTGGGGCAATACTGTACCTGCCTTCGGAATGTATCCGTACCAGACTGATTATGAAGCAATTGAAGTCAATAATTTGAAATGCAGACCTTGTTCTAAGATTGGTTATCAGGCTTGTCCAAAGGGGCATTTTCGCTGTATGGAGGAAATTGATGTGGCGGAGATCCTGAACCAAATAAGCCTAAAAATATCGTAGAAACAAGGCATGCCTTGTCCCTACGATGGGTTTAGGCTTGAGATATTTTCAGCCCAATTTCCTCCCCTTTCGCCAGCATAAACTGATACGCCTCCTCATACTCATTTTGAATATCGCCATCAAGAATCGCTTCCCGAATTGCATTTTTGATAATACCCACTTCGCGTGAAGGTTCAATACCAAACGTCTCCATAATCAACTCCCCCGAAATCGGTGGTTGCCAATTGCGAAGGTGGTCTTTTTGTTCTACTTCGATGAGTTTTTGGCGCACGAGTTCATAATTACTCAGGTAGCGTTTCACTTTTTTAGGATTTTTAGAGGTGATGTCTGCTTCACACAAAATCATCAAATCGTCAATATCATCACCTGCCTCAAAAAGCAGGCGGCGAATCGCCGAATCCGTGATATTTTCTTTGGTGAGTGAAATCGGGCGTAGGTGCAGACGCACGAGTTTTTGGACGTATTTCATTTTAGTATCATTCGGCAAACGCAGCTTGCGAAAGATACGCGGTGTCCATTTCGCGCCAAGTGCTTCGTGACCATGAAATGTCCACCCAATTGCCGGGTCAAAACGTTGTGTAGGCGGTTTGGCGATGTCGTGCATGAGTGCCGCCCAACGCAGCCAAATATTATCCGTTTTTTTACAAATATTGTCAATCACCTCCAATGTGTGATAAAAATTATCTTTGTGATGCACGCCATTTTTGACTTTTACGCCTTGCAAATTTGCCATTTCAAGAAAAATCAACTCTAATAAACCACTATCAAAGAGCAACTTAAACCCAACTGATGGTTTTTCCGACATTAGAATTTTCTCCAATTCGCTAGTAATGCGTTCTTGCGAAATAATCTTGATGCGGTGGCGATTATTTTTGATGGATTTAAATGTTTTTGGGTCAATTTCAAAATGCAATTGCGAAGCAAAACGTATGGCACGCATCATACGCAGCGGGTCGTCGGAAAAGGTACGTCCGGGTTCGAGTGGCGTGCGAAGGATGCGTTGTTCCAAATCGCCCAAACCATTGAATGGGTCTACTATCGTACCGAAATTGTATTCATTCAAGCTGACTGCTAAAGCATTGATAGTCAAATCTCTACGATTTTGGTCATCTTCGAGCGTACCGTCTTCGACTTGCGGTTTGCGGGAGTCTTTGCGATAAGATTCGCGGCGTGCGCCCACAAATTCTATCTCCATATCTTTGTACACAAACATCGCCGTACCAAAGCGGCTGTACACCGTCACCTTCGGACGCGGGAAAAGATTATCTGCAATCCGTTCTGCCAACTCAATACCACTGCCCACACAGACAATATCCATATCTTTGGAATGACGCGCCAAAAGGCGATCGCGCACATACCCACCTACTACATAGGTAGGATAGCCCAATTCTTCAGCAACTTTGCTGACCAACTGGAAAATAGCTCGCTCTTCAGGCTTTATATCGAATAACATGGAATGAATTTAAGTTTAAGTTCAAGTACAAACTCAAACTTCTGTAATTGTACTGTGAACGGAGTAAATTTCGGAAAATATCAGTTTTCCGAATGAACCCGTAATGACTGCTTTAGCTGTCAAATATATTATTATTTTTATTTATAAAAAATTTAAAAAAAATAATTTATAAATTTATTTTTATTCCACTTGACAGCTAAACAGGCTGACTGGAAACTCTGTACTGACGACTTTAGCCGTCACATAAATTTTATTTTAATTTTTAAATTATTAAAATAAAATTATTTATAAATATACTTTTATTTCACACGACGGCTAAAGTCGTCGGTACGGTATTCGCGGTCAGCCTGTAAAGCAGTCATTACAGTTTTCCGAAATTTATACCGATCACAGTATATCTTTAACAAAAATACAAAGAAGTCAGCAACTTAGTTCTTTTCAAGTCACAAAAAATTAAAGTGTATGTTTTGTATGTAATATTTTAATTATACTTTACGCCTCAAAATATAGCTACCCACCGCCTTTTCTCCCTAAAACATTCCACAAAAAAAGTCTGTATATTTTTATTTCGATATGTTGTAAACAGGACTTTGGACATTGGGGAATTAGGAAATTTGGTATTAGGTAAATTGTTTTTTATCAAATACCTATAAAGCTAAATTAATTGAATATGTTTTACCTTAATAAACTTTAAATAACTGATAATCAATTATTTACGATTTAAAACCGAATTTCCCAGTTTCCGAATTTCCAAAATGCCCAAAGTCCAGTTGTAAACATATGCTGTTTTTGGAGAATGATTATATATATAGACTTTGGACATTGGGAAATTCGGTAACTGGTCTCGGCTCAGCCGAGAAGATAAAGTACTTACTATCAACAACTTGTGGTAATTTGTATTTTATTTCAAATTAATTTCATTACAATTTTTAGAGGTGTTCGAGTAAAATAGGGAACAGTTGCAAGGCGAATGTTTTTATGAAAAATGGCTGCCTGAATACTCAAATATCCACTTTTAACAAAGGTATTCGCCTTGCAACTCGCATATAATCATTTACCCTATTTTTGTCGAACACCACCCAATTTTTATTATACTGAAAAATAATAAATTATGTTTTCGTTAGCCTAATTTCCCAATTACCTACCGCCCAAAATACAGATGTATGGAAAATAATTAAAAACTACTCTATCATATGAAATTTTATTTTAAACTATTACTATTCTTATGCCTACCATATTGGGGAACGGCACAGAACTATCCCGACCATTTCGGAACGGGACAATATGTAGGTATCAGCGTATCTTCGAGTGATGAGGATGCTGACAATTCTGCCCTCAATTTGGTCAATGGTACAGGTATCACACCTGATTTGGTGGGGGCAGCCCGCTTTTTGTCACAAGCTACGATGGGCTATAATTATGAGCAAATCGAATACGTAAATCAAATAGGTATAGACGCTTGGCTCAACGAACAGTTTGACTTGCCACCTTCATCTTATGCCGAAACTTATCGGATGATTTACGATAGTGCGCTTGTGATAACACCTGAAAATGATACCGAGAAAAACGAATACCTCAGCTATACTTTCTATGACATGTTGGTAAAACAACCCGACTTTTTGAGGCACAAAGTAGCTTTCGCGCTTAGTCAAATTTTGGTCATCTCTCCTACAACAAGTAATCTGAGCAACAGGGGTTTTGGCAATGCTGATTATTACGACATTTTATATCAGGGGGCTTTTGGCAATTATCGTGATATGCTGCATGATGTTACATTTCATGTTTCGATGGGTGTATATTTAAGTACTTTTCAGAATCGAAAGGCAGATTTTGCACTCGGTACCTTTCCTGATGAAAATTACGCCCGCGAAATCATGCAATTATTTACTATCGGGCTATTAGAATTAAACAATGACGGTACAGAAAAACTTGATGCCAACGGCAATTTTATTCCGACCTACGACATCAAAGACGTACAAGAACTTTCAAGAGTCTTCACAGGTTTGGCTGCCGGTGCAACTACTAATGATACTGAACCTACTTTCACCAAATCAAGAGGTGTTACGGATTTTACTGTGCCGATGACCATGTACGATGGTTTTCACGATGTAGGCGAAAAAAGAATGATTGACGGCTCAATATTGCCTGCGGGACAAACGGGCGTAGAAGACATCAATGATGCGATTGACCTATTGTTCAACCATCCGAATATTGCACCTTTTATTAGTATTCGACTCATTCAGCAATTGGTCAAATCCAACCCTTCTCCTGCATACGTTAATCGTGTTGCTAATGCGTTTAATAATAATGGACAAGGAGGTAGAGGAGATTTGGGTGCTGTTGTAAAAGCTATACTTGCAGACCCCGAAGCCCGTAATTGCGACTTCATTGATAGCTCCAAAACCGGAAAATTACTCCAACCCATCGAAAGATTTACCAACCTTTTTCTGGCATTTGACCTTACTACACCTTCGGGAAAAATTTGGTTTAGAGACGAGTCTGACATAGTTGATGATTTGCAACAATCCTTCCTGGCAGCACCTTCGGTATTCAATTTCTTTTCTCCCTTTTATGCCGAAAGTGAACATGTACAAGCCAACGAAATGGTATCGCCCGAATTTCAAATTCTCAATGCAACCACCGGGATTCACTATCTCAATACCATTGAGACTTCTACTAAAACCCGACCTTTTCCCAACCGCACTCTTATCAGCAATACCGGACTTGGGCTGATATACAATCCCGAAGATATTCCGGTGCTTGACCTTTCCGACGAAATAGACATCGTCAATACACAAGGTATTTCGGCATTATTAGACCGCCTCAATCTGCTACTATGCAGAGGGCAATTATCTGCCGAAACCAAGTCCGTTATCGAAGATGCCATCACCCAATACCAAACAAGCATAGCTAGCTATACCCCCGAAAGAGCCGTAGAAGATGCCCTTTATTTCATCATGATTTCCCCTAATTATACGATTCTCAAATAAAACGAGTGACGAGTAGCGACTAACGAGTAGCGAGCAAGGCAACCACAGCCTATAATTCCTTACTCGCTAATCGCCACTCGTTGCTCCAAACAATAATAATATGTCTAAATATAATAGAAGAGATTTCCTGAGTACACTGGGTTTGGGCTGTGCTTCTGTGGGTGCCACCACCCTGCTTTCAGGAATTACGAATATGGGCTTGCTCAATGCCGCAGCAGTAGCCAATGCCCCCGTTTACACACAAAACGGCTACAAAGCCCTCGTTTGCATCCTGCTTTCGGGCGGAAATGACAGTTACAATATGCTCATGCCACGCGGCACATCAGAGTATACACAATACGCCGATGTACGCACCAACCTCAAAATTCCACAAGAGCAACTCCTCCCCATCAACACTCTCAATCCCGATGGCAAACTATACGGTTTGCATCCCAATATGCCCAACATTCAGGGCATGTTTGAAAACGGGAATCTGGCATTTGTTGCCAATGTCGGTGCGCTCATAGCCCCTACCACGCTCACTACTTTCAATGCAGATATAGACCTCCCGCTTGGCTTGTTTTCGCACTCCGACCAGCAAAAGCATTGGCAAACATCCATACCACAAGACCGCAATGCACTCGGTTGGGGCGGCAGACTTGCGGATGTCCTTTATACCAACAATGCCAACCAAAACATCTCCATGAATATCTCCTTAGATGGCACCAATATTTTTCAAAGAGGCAACACTATACAAGAATATGCCATCGAACCAAGAAATAATGGCAGTGTTGCCATCAACGGTAGCACCAACAATGGTTTTTATCAAAGCCTCAAACGCCAAACACTTGATAATCTACTCGACATCAGTTATCAAAATATTCTCGAAACCGCTTATGCAAACTCTGTCACAGGCTCAAAAAACACTTCACTTGAATTTAGCACTGCTATTCAAAATGGCACACAATTTACCACTGTTTTTGCAGAAGATGATCTCTCCGAACGCCTCAATATGGTTGCCCGTACCATCGCTGCACGCGATTTTCTGAATGTGACCAACCAAACATTTTTTGTACAATTGGGCGGCTTCGATACCCACGATAATTTTCTTTTGGAACACGGCGATTTGATGAGTAAACTTGATGCCGGGTTAAAATCCTTTTACGATGCACTCGTAGAATTGGGTATTGAAAATGACGTAACGACCTTTACTATTTCCGATTTTTCCCGCAAACTCGTCTCCAATGGAAATGGCTCCGACCACGCATGGGGCGGACATGCAATCGTGATGGGTGGCGCAGTCAAAGGGCAAAAAATCTACGGGCAATATCCCGAGCTCTTTCTCGGCAATTCGCTTGATACAGGCGATGGCAGATTGATACCTACCATCTCATGCGATGAGTATTTTGCCGAACTCGCACTTTGGTTTGGGGCTTCCGGTGCCGATTTGGAGTACATTCTCCCGAATATCGGCAATTTCTGGACACCGGGTAGTCAACCCATTGGTTTTATGGAATAATCGTGATGGGTGATGGGTGATTGATGATTCAATTGATTAATTCATAATTAGCCAGATACAAAGCCCGACCATCACCCTGATTCACCACTTTTATATTTCTTTTTTTGTATTTTAAAAATATTAATTTAATTAAAAATAAAATAATTTATAAACTAATTTATTTTCATAATAATTTAAATAACAATAAATTATAATTAAATTAAAAATTTAATTCAAAAAAATATTAAAAGAAAATAGCAATGATTTATAATAATATTCATTTGAATAATTTTAATAAAAAACAAATAAGATGTCAGGTACTTTCAAAGTATTTATCATCTATCTTCTCCCATTATTTCCGCTTAATTTTGTGCTTCGTTCTCTTCTCAAATTTGGCGATAGCACAGTGCGAAGATTCCGGCAATTTTTGGAATAAAAGCTGGGTATCGTGCGAAAAAACACTACCGCCCAGTCCCGTCAGATTCACCCCCCAACACTGGGTAGAGTACGAATTTCACCAAGCACAAAGCATCGACAGCATACGCATCTGGAATGCCAACCGAGCAGGAGAGAGCAATATGGGAGCAAAATTACTCCATATAGATTACTCCGAAGACGGTACGAATTGGGTGAAAAATGCTGTTACACTTTCACTTCCGAAAGCCAATGAACAGGATGATTACGAAGGTTTTCAATTTGCAACGGGCTTTGAAGATGTTTTTGTCAGAAGAATTTTGTTTGTCATGTTCAACAACTACGGCGATTCGGACTGCTTCTCTCTTTCAGAAGTTCAATTTCAAATCACCCCCAATGCCTGCTATGGTACGATTGATGACTGCGGTGTGTGCGACGGACCCGGCTCTACAACATGGTATCTTGATGCGGATGGCGATGGTTTGGGGCATATTGATACAGCCGTTCAGGATTGTGCTCAGCCCGAAGGCTATGTTGCCAATGCAGATGATTATTGTGATAATGGTTTGTTGGGATGGAATGAAGCGAGCGCAATTTTCAGAGAGAATGGCTGTACAGGTTGTCATGGCAATAATGCGCTCGG
This sequence comes from uncultured Saprospiraceae bacterium, assembly GCA_937967535.1. Lineage (GTDB taxonomy): Bacteria > Bacteroidota > Bacteroidia > Chitinophagales > Saprospiraceae > JAHDEO01. Next base: position 7,905 of record CALCMV010000439.1, on the reverse strand, counting down.
AGGACTCAGTCTGATGACTTACGAAGCAACTATACAAGGCGGCAATAAATGCGGCACAAACATACTAACAGGCACCACCCTGACGGATATTATCTCGATTAGCGGCTACGACGGATGTGGTACGCCCATCGGTATTCCTTCTATGAATCAACGGGTAGGCGGACAGATTGACGACAATGAACTCGCCTTGCTACAAACATGGATTGATGCAGGTGCGCCCCGAGATTGCAACTGCCTCGCAGGTGCGCCCGATGCCGATAGCGACGAGACATGTGACCTCATTGACGATTGCCCCGATTTTGATAATCGCCTCATCGGTACGCCTTGTGACGATGGATTCATTTGTACAGAAAATGATAGGTGGACTGCCGCTTGCGACTGCAAAGGACAACTCGCCACCGACAGCGATAATGACGGCGTATGCGACCTGGAAGATATTGCCCCCAACGACCCTTGTACCGCCGATGGTATTATTGATGGCGTAGAACGCAGCACATGGATAGCCTTACCTACCAATGACTGTGATACTGACGGCGTGAATAATGTCAATGGCGACCTCAATGATTTTGCGCCTTGTATTGACAATGACGGGCAAATAGGCACGGCTGCCTGCAATTGTCCGAATAATATGAGGATAGCCGGAGGACGATTTAGTCAAGAAATCAGAGTCGGAGGCATAGAAGAATACGCAGATGGTTTGCCCGATGGCAGAACGACGGGTTCTATCGGTTTTGAAGATACTCTCTCCTTGTCTTTTCCTTATATGGCTGCCGGAGAGGAAATTTGTATCACGCTTGGCTTCCAAGACGCAAATGGCCTTGTCAATTTCAGTGTGAATAATAACTCATTTACTTACCCCAATTTTAGTGGTTTGGCAGATTTTCAAGCACAGGAATTTTGCATTAGAACACGTTCTGAAGGCGAACAAACTGTCATTATCACAGATATTGGTCTTGGTACAGTTGTAGTAGACGGTTCTAGGTATAGCTACTGCCCATGTAGTACAAGCGACCCCAAATATGACTCCCCTTCTTGCAATTGTATCTACGATTCGACGAGTGAAAATGGTAATTATGTCTCCAATGTTGGTTTTGTGAATCCCGAAAGAGCCGATGGTGCGCCCGATGGAACTACTACGAATTTTTTCGGTTTTCTTGATACGCTCAATCTGGCTTTTCCCAATATCACAGCAGGCGGCGAAATATGCGTCACACTCGGCTTTAGCGATGAGGACGGCTTGGTCAAATTTGATATAGGCAATGAAGCCTTCTATTTCAACAACCCGATACGAGACAGTCTGTATACCCTCCAAGAATTTTGTTTTATCAGCAAATCCGGCAATCCGAATGTCACCATTACTGAAATCGGAGCCGGTGGTATTAGGATAGACGGTTCTTCCTACAATTACTGTACAGACTGCCCGACCAATGCCAATGGTGATGCGCCGATAAAAGCCGAATTGCATACTTGGCTCGAAGGTAGTTATGATACCTCCCTGCGAGAAATGACTACTATGCTCAATGCACGCGGCTTATTGCCCGGACAAACGCCCGTCAGCGAACTCGCTACGCCCACACCCGCCGGACAACCTTATCTCAATGCGCCCTGGAATTATGCAGGTATAGAAGGTATAGACTGGAATAATAGCAATTATGGCGATGTAGAAACTGATTGGGTACTGGTTTCCTTTCGTACCGGAACGGCTAAAGCCAGCGAAGTAGCTATGTCCGCCGCTATACTCAATCGAGATGGTAGTATTCATTTTCCTGAGCGTTGTGCGCTACCTTCGGGCAATGTGCCGCTTTATGTGGTCATTGAGCATCGCAATCATATCGGGATTATGTCGCCCCAAGCCCTTGATATTCAAGCTAATGTACTCAAGTATGATTTCAGACGCAGCGATAGTTATAAAGATGCTACGAGTTTTGGACAAAAGCAATTGCCAACAGGCGAGTGGGTGATGTTTGCAGGTGATGGCGACCAAATTCCCGATATACTTAGCTACGATATTACGGGGGCAGATAAGACGATATGGTTTGAGAATAATGGTGTTTTCGATTATTATCTTTCACCGGATTTTAATATGAATGGTGATGTAAACGGACAGGATAAAGCACTGTGGTTCGAGAATAATGGTGTTTCATCAAGAGTTCCGAAATAATATTTTGTGAAAAAAATATAATATTCAAGTACAATTCCTAATTCCCCAAAGTGGTAGTCCTATATTTGTAATGCTATACGAATAATAATTTTGAACCACTAAGCAACTAAATAAAGTTTAAGTTTAAGAACAAGTTCAAACTTAAACTTAAACTTTACTTAGTGGCTTATATTACGATTTTAAAATTTTCTCATGTAGAGTAGAAAGCAATATAAAGCCGTCCTTTGGGCGGCTTTTTTTATTTTTACCCCATGAATCAAAAAATAATCGTTGGTTTCGTTTTACTCTTAATCTCCATTCAATCCATTTACGCTCAAAAAGATAGCCTGTCGGAATACGACTTTTCGCGTTTCATCTATTTGGATTCGGTGGTGATTACGGCATCGCGTAGTGGTTTTGATACCGAAGAGTTTGTGGATATAGTACGGGCGGATTCGTCATTCTATGAGGCATTTCGCAATTTGCGTTTTGTGGAATATGATGCGGAAAATGATTTTACATTTTATAATAAAAAAAACGAAATCGTAGCGGCATATACGAGTACTACGCGCCAATACACGCAGGAAAAAGGCAAAACTACTTGCCGCACTATGGATATTTTAAGCGAAAATATTACAGGAAAGTATTATAAAAAAAATCGCAAACCACATTATTATACCACCAAGATGTTTGAGCGATTATTTTTTACCCAAGAAGAAGTTTGCGAAAGTCGTATTTCTCTACCCTCCGAAGATGAAGAGAACGGCAGAATAGCACGATACGTCACCCAACTCAAAAAGCTCATTTTCCAACCCGGCGAAAAGGTAGATGTTCCCGTAATCGGCGGAAAAACAGCGATTTTTGAAGAGAAAATGGCGAAATATTACAATTATTCTATCAACTCAGAGGCGCATCAAAACGGTATGGATTGTTATGTATTTCGTGTGCATGTAAAACCGGAATTTGAGGATAGAAAGGAAGGAAAAACCGTCGTAAAATCGCTCGAAACATTCTTCGAGAAAAAGACTTTTCAAGTCATCGGACGCAATTATCGAGTAGCATATTATGGTGCCTTATTCGATTTTGATGTGACGATGAATGTCAAACTCATCAAAATAAATGACCAGTATTTACCGGAATATATTGCTTATGACGGCTTTTGGAAAATACCTACACAAAAACTGGAACGCGCAGAATTTAGTATAGAAATAATGATTAATGATTAATTGGATGGGTAAATGTAATTAAATTCGGAATGTTTAGCCCCAAATTAGCGTGAGAATAATGTAAAATAAAGAATATTAAACTCACATTTCTGTTAAATTTTTTCGAGTTCAAATTTTCATTGATTTTCAATCAATAATAAATAATTTAAAAATAATATTTTATTTAAATCAATTTAAAAAGCCAAATTATATTTTGAATTAGCTTGTGAAATTTTTGAATTTCAATAAGAAAAATGACATCATTCAGAACATTTCATAACTCGAAAAAATTTAACAGAAATGTGAGTATTAAATTTAAAACTCACGTTTCTGTTAAATTTGTATAATGCAAGTGGACGTGAAATTTTCATATATTTATTTGATTTTAAAATTATTAAACAATAAAAATAATAACATATAATACTCGCGTACTACTCGCATTTTCACATAAAAATTAACCATTAACCATTAATCATTAACCATTATTATCTACTCAAACTAGATGACACTCCATTATTCACACTCCAGTAATTTTTATCTGCGCCATTGGCATCGCCATTCATATTAAAATCACTTGGAGTATAAGTACCGAAAGTACCATTTTCGACCGACCAAAAGGCTTTATCATCTCCATTAATATCGAAGCCCACAATCGTCTGTTCTGCTTCTCCGACAAACATTGCCCATACGCCCGGCTGTACTTCTTTCTGACCATTACCACCAAATGAATTGGCAATCGTAAAATCGTGCATAGCCACGCGATTACTGACCGTAAGGGCTGTTGGTGTCAGTACGCCGATGTGGTTACGATGTTCAATCAGCACATAAAATGAAATAGGATGGGCAGTCGTCAGGGGAGAACCATCCGGGAAAATCACCCTGCCATCTTCGAGTACCAATGCGGCGGCTTTGGCAAAATTAGTAGATGCCAAAATCCCCGTCCTGAAGGTCACCAAGACCCAATCCACGACTTTTGCGCCATGCAAATCCGCAAAATCTTCGTATGCTCTATCGTCCCAATCTGCCCCTTCTTCGCCATCATAGAGCCAAGGGGCGCTGAGGTAAGGTTGTCCGGTAGGAGTTGGGCTATTGATAGCACTTAGGGGCGTTTGTCCGGGCAGCAAACCCAAGTTATTTAATCCGACGTGCATTGTATTCAGGTATTGTCCCGGATTGGAAGGGTCAGCGATTGCGCCCTCTAGAAAAACGGTCAATTGTACATCCATCACAGCATCGCCGAGTGTTGTAAAATAGACCGAACCCGTATAACCCGAATCATCATTATCACAAATCGTCTGCATTTGAAATTCATATTGTGTACCCGACTCCAAGCCTGTGATGAGGGTGAAGTTATTGGTTTCGGTAATGACATTCCAAGTGCCATTTGTACCGCTTTTTCGATAGCGTAGTTGATAGCCTATCGCGCCGTCCATCACCGTCCATACGATTCCGTATGAGGTTTCTTCCTGATTAAAGCTTCCCCAAGAGTTGGGCGTACTACAGCCTGCTCCGGCAGTAGGTACAGATACAAAAGTGCCGTCTACCCAGTCAGAAACTTCCGTATCAGAGCATCTTGTACGGATACTATATTCGTAATTGAAACCAAAGGAAATACCCGCCAAATCGAAAGGACTTTCTGCGATACCTCCATAGGTCCAATTGGCACCCGAAATACGGTAACGGATTTCGGAGACCCCCACATCCGTCCATGAGAATGTGATAGATGTTCCGGTATTATTGCTTTCACTCAGATTGCCCGGTGTAGCACAATTTGTCGAAAGACAGCCCAGATAACTGCGCTCAAAGGCATAAAAAGCCATACGACTATTTTGCTCTGCGGTAAATGTATTGGAGCAAGCACTATAACTCATCGTATTATCGGTATCGGGCATGTAGGTATTGCCGCTACAAGTCTCTATGGCTGTACCGGTATAATCGCAATTGCTATCTACCAAACTAAATAGATTGGGACTCGCCTGCGTATCACACAACAAATCGCCTGTGGATTCGCAATTATAACAAGCATCATTGGCATCGCGAGTAATGGCTTCTTCTCCGTAGCGCGTATCGTGCGGATGCAGCAATCCGAAGTAATGTCCCATTTCGTGAGCAAGCGTATTGCTGTTCAAAACACAAGAATTGCTGAGTATCAAACGGTCAGGACCATGCGGCAAATAAGCATAACCGCATATGTCGAAGAGCGCACCTTGAAAATCTATTTTTACTTGATTGCAATAATACATATTGATGCTGCCCTCTACATCGTTTGCGGCTGTAAGTGCCTGTTCTTCAGCTTGTTCAAAATTATAATAAGTATCATTATCAATATAATTAATGGGAGCGCATTGAAAAAATTCAATGCCTGCATCTGCAAAATTCGTATTGAGTTCTATAATACTTTGGTTGGCTTCAGCAGCCGTTATGCCGCCTGTGCCATCACTTTGTCTGACGATATGTATTTGGATGGGAAATAGGTAAGTCGAAGCATTTTTTAGCTCAGAATTTTGTTGGATAAAATGCTGTACTTCGTCGAGTTCTGACATCAGATACTCGGCAGTCGCATCGTTGATTTGTGTGCCGCAAGCTATTTGTGCGTGGTTTGTTTTTGTAAATAATAAAAATACTAAAAGTGTAATAATTGATTTGAATGAAACGGATGTCATAATCATAATTTGTGTGAATAATTGATGGAAGGACTGTTTGGGCTAATGTATTTTAATGAATTATGATTTACTTATTAAAAATATTAATAATGTGACATTGTATTAAGATTAAAGTTGGGTATCGAAAATTAGGAGTTAAAGTCTTTAATAAATTCTGATATATACTGGGTTCTTGTTACGTTGCGAAAAGTTTTTTGCTTTGGATAGGTGATGTAGATACAATGTTTGGCTCTAGTTATGGCTACATAGGCATTGTTTCTTTCCTGTCTCAATTCTTTTTCGGTTTTAGCTTTAAAAAATGGTAGTACTCCTTTGTTCATACCAATTAAAAAGACAATTTCATATTCGAGTCCTTTGGCGGTATGTATTGTGGAGAGCGTTATTCCTTTTTTATTTTGGTCAATGCTTTTCATGGCTAAAAAGTATCTAAAATTTGATAGCGATTGGTTACTATACGCTGTATTCATCAAAAAACCTTCCCATAATTTTTCAAACTCTTCTATATCAAAATGTATGATGGCTTGTTCCTCGTTAGTCATTGAGAGTGCGTTGATGCTTTGCTTTATATGGCTAAGTGCAATATCTAGTCTTTTGGGGTTTTCTTGAATTTGTTTCCAATTCTTAATCAACAAATTAATTTCTTCTTTTTTGTTGTGTGTTAGATTTTTATGATTTCCTAAGACTGATAAATTATCTAAACGATTTCCTTTTTCGGGTGGACTTATTTGTAGGAATTGATAAATCTGATTGAAATGCAATACATCATGTGGATTGACGATAACTCGTAGTCCCCAGTCAAATATTTTCATTAATGGCGATTCGGGTTCAAATTTTTCACTTCCTTTTCGTAAGTGAAATTGATTTTTCAGGGTCTCATCTTTTTCTAATTCAGTTATTAAATCTTTGAAAACATAACGTGCGCGACTTAGAACCGCGATATTTTCGACACTTATCGGAATTTCAACATCTTTTTCTTTGTAATGACCTTTATTTAGCCATTTCTTGATTGCTGAAATGACCCATTTTGCTTCTTCTTTTTCGTTATCAAATGGCTTTATTTCTCGTATTCCGTCAAAATAGTTATTGGGAATCCCACCATTGGGTTGAATATATTGTGCCAATTCCAAGACTTTTGTAGAGGAGCGATAATTGTGTGTAATGACTTTTTGAGTGGCTTGAAAATCTTCTACAAAGTCTTTTTGCATAAAATCGGGGCTTGCCCCGTTGAAGGCATAAATGGCTTGTTTTGGGTCGCCGACCATCATGACGTTTTTGTGTGTATCCCCACAAATTACCTTTAAAATTTGATATTGAGCATAGTTCAAATCTTGCGCTTCATCAACCAGAATATACTCGTATAAGTTGCGGTAGAGTTCGGCTACACGAGGGCGTTCGACCAAAATGCGATAGGCGTATAATAAAATATCATCGTAATCAATCGCATTTTGATTTTCTAATTTGTAATTATAATTTTTGTACAGGAATGTATTTTTTTCGCCCCAATTTTCCCAATCAATAATTTCATCGGGAACAATCGTTAGATTTCTCTTTGCAGTACTAATGAAATCAACACATTTTCGGATTAAATTTTGCTGTTCGCGGGCGCGTTCTTTATCGTTTTGAGCATCAGGAAATTGATAAATGCTTTTCAAATTATCGTTCATCAAAAGCACTTCTTCAATAATTTTTTTTCTATCCGTTTCGTCAAAGATATGCGGCATTTCCTGCAAACCTATAGTTTGGCGTTTTGTCCGAATAATACTATTCAAACAAAATTCATGAAAATTACCAATAAAAGTACGTTCCTGCAATTTGGGAATGTCTTTTTGCAGTCGCTCTTTCATTTCGTCAGCCGCTTTATTAGTAAATGTAAGGCACAAAACGGAAAAGAATTTAT
>CALCMV010000438.1 GCA_937967535.1 uncultured Saprospiraceae bacterium | reverse complement strand
CCGCCCCCCTCCAAAGGGGGAGATAGTCCTCGTTCCAATTTTAGTTCTAATTTTTAATTTCATATTAATTTGATAATGAATTAAATATGAATTATAACAAACCGTTGTTCAGTAGAATAATCGAACGCAAGTAATTTATTTATTTTTTTTTTGTAAATAATTAAATTTTAAATTAATACAAATTATAATTATATTTAATTAATAATCAAAAAACACTCAATACTCAATTTGGCGAACACATTGAAAAATTAACAAATTATTATGTTTTTTACTTTTTAATAATTGAAAATCAATAAAATAAGTAGCATTTCACGTTCACTCGCGTCCTACAAATTTACATTTTACAACTTGTCCCGACGAATGACGGGATTTTACATTCATTCAAATTTCTCTTTTTGCAAAAATTGTCAAAGAACCATAGTTTTTTACAATTCGTCGAATGATATATCTATCCCCTTTTTTCAAATAATGACAACTGATAAAGCGACATGCTGAACAATATGAAATGCGCCACATTCATAGCTATCGGTGCAAGATGTTTTCCGATAAACGGCGCAATAAAAATGGTGCTAAAAACCAATAATAGAATAAGAATCGGATTGAAAAATACCATCCATTTACGATAGTAGGTCCCCCCTCTCAGAATAGCCACCACAAAGACCACCGAAAGCAGCAAAATGATAACACGTAATGCCTGAACAAGTACCTCGTGATGCGCTGTGTAAGTGTTGGTTAATAGTTGGAAAGTTTCGGGTGTGAGATTTGCCTGTTGTTGTATCAGCGTGCCTATTGTCACCCGCGAACCTATCCAAATTCCACCAACAGCAAAAGCCACAAAACCTATCGCCAAAACTGCCCGTGCCAAGCCCTCACCACCACTCCGCAACATCCTGTAAATGTGCAAATAACCTGCAAAATAAAAAGGCAAACCAATAACGGAAAGAAAATGACCAATGCTGAGATTTCTGCCTAATACGAATTTAAAAAACTGATAATCTTTGCTATGTGTCAATACATTTTCGGAGTAATGCAAAAAATACTCACCCACGCCCACCAAAACCGCAGCCAACAAACCAAGATAAGCCAATATTTTTGTCGTATTCATTTGATAATATTATGTAAATCACTGCTTTATCGCAAATATACTAACTGCAAACATATGTGAATAAAGGCATAAAAACTGTCTTTTGTCAGACGCTTGGAACTTGATGACCTGCTTTCGCGTTTTGTATATCTCCATCAAAACGATTCATTCATTCAAAATTCACCCATTCATTCATTAGTTTTGCGTTATGAGTAAGCCAAGCATACCAAAAGGGACAAGAGATTTCGGACCGCTTCAGGTCAATCGCCGCAATTATATTTTCGACACATTGCGTCGTGTATTTGTCAAGTACGGTTATCAGCCGATTGAGACACCTGTGATGGAAAAACTCTCCACTTTGACTGGAAAATACGGTGAAGAAGGCGACCAATTATTGTTCAAAGTTCTTAATTCGGGCGATTTTTTGAGGAAGGCAAAAGACGAAGATTATCAAGCAGGTAACTACAAAAAAATGACCTTCCAAATCTCAGATAAAGGCTTGCGTTATGATTTGACGATTCCTTTTGCGCGATATGTGGTGATGAATCAAAATGATATTGCTTTTCCTTTCAAACGTTATCAAATCCAACCCGTTTGGCGTGGCGACAGACCACAAAAGGGGCGTTATCGTGAGTTTTATCAATGCGACGTGGATGTAGTTGGCAGTGATTCGCTCATCAATGAAGTCGAATTGACGCAGATATACGACGAGGGTTTTGCTGCGCTTGGTATTGATGTGGTCATTAAAATGAACAATCGAAAAATCCTCACAGGTATCGCCGAAGCCGCAGGTATTCCCGATAAAATGATGTCAATGACGATGGCAATTGACAAGCTCGACAAAATCGGTATAGATGGCGTAAAGGACGAAATGCGTCGAAAAGAAATCAGCGAGACAGCGATTGATACGATTGAAAAGATACTGAATATCAAGGACTTTTCCGAATTAGAAGTTTTTTTCAAAGACAGCGAAACGGGACTCAAGGGCATTGAGGAATTTCAGACGGTTGTTGCTTATCTGAAAGAAATTGACCTTAAAAATGAGGTCGTTTTTGACATTACATTGGCTCGCGGTCTGAATTATTATACCGGAACGATATACGAAGTTGCTGCAAAAGATGTAAAAATCGGCAGTATCGGCGGCGGTGGCAGATACGATGATTTGACGGGCATGTTTGGCTTGAAAGGTGTGTCAGGTGTCGGTGTGTCCTTTGGTGCAGCGCGAATTTATGATGTGATGGAAGAACTCGACATCTTTCCCGATAGTACGGCGGCGGGTACGCAATTGTTGTTTGTGACTTTTGATGAAGCCTCCTTTGATTATGCCTTCGATGCTTTGCAAACGATACGTAAGGCGGGTATCAATGCCGAAATTTATCCAAAACCCGTTAAGATGAATAAGCAAATGAAGTACGCCAATAGCCGAAAAATTCCTTACGTAGCGGTAGTCGGCGACAATGAAATGCAAGCCGGAGAAGTCGCGCTGAAAAATATGAAAACGGGTGAGCAAGCAAATGTAACCGTCTTGGATTTGGTGGGGAAATTAATCAGTTAGTTTTTAATTTTATACCTGTCAACAAACACTTGAACGGTCTTTTTAAATCGCTTATAATCAGGGATTTGATATATTTTCAAATCAACTTTTAATGATTTATGAGTATTGCCTTCCTTTGTATCAACAATCATAAATCGCTCATCTTTATGAACACCGATATACATGATATTTTCCCATTTAATCGGCTGTTTTTTGGGTGCATGAATCTGTAAAAATTCATTATCAAATTCTAAAAAATATTTATCAGAGAAAAGGTGTTTTACGGTTATATGAGTTTTTCCTTCCCGAAAAACTCCACAGAAAATCAAAAGGAGAAAACCCGATATTATATCATTATCTGTCAAAAGAAAACTCATGACAGATAGTGCCAGTATAAATATTTCCAAAACCAAATAAAACAGAATGTTAGCTTTATTGATTTTATATCCGACTGAAGAAGGAGTTTCTTTGTAGGCATTTATATCTTCGGTCTGTTCAGCTTCATTAATTGCCTGTGAGATTTGGCGAATTTTCAGGCGTTCTTCCGCTGTTCTTATTTCCGTATTTTCAAAGGTATGACCATCCTGCCATATCAAGGCGGTTTGCACTGCCAAATCCCTCAGTATAATCAAATCTGCCGGGTCTTCTATTTGACCGAAAGCCCATATTCTCCACTTGGTTATTAGCGTACCCCACAGTCGCCAAGCAAGGGCTACTCCCAAAATCAGCAACAATATCATTGAAATTATTTTTAATATTAAATTATCAATCAGAAAAAAGGCAATAAGTGGTAAGCCTATAATTATCAAGGTTACAGGAAGATTGATGCCCAATTGTCCGATAAGAATTAATTTGTAAAGTTTTAGTTTTTTCATTTCTTGGATTCAATTCATAAGTCAATATCTTCGCCAAATTTTGGAAAAAAGAATTATAAAATTACTGATTTTAAATTGCAGATGCAAGATACTTTCAAAGTGTCCGGCATTTTGGATAAACTTGGTAACAACGAAAAAAGAAAAGGGCAGACATTTCAAAAATGTCTGCCCTATTATGCTTAAAGAGTTTGGGAAATATTTACTTTAGAGCTTCACGAAAGGCTTCACCAATGTATACTCCGCATTGAATGCGCGTATGTGGTAATGCCCTGCGGGAAGGTTTGAAATATCAAGTTGTATGGTATTGAAACCCTCTTGTATCACGTTATCTTGTGACATCATGATTTTGCCTTCAAGAGAGAATATCTCCATACCCATCGGACCGGAAGTTTCTGAGAAGTACTCAATGTTCAACTGCTGATTAGCAGGTACAGGGAATAATTTCATCTCTGAAGATGACGGTACGATACGAGCCTGTTCGTCCGGTTGTTGAAGCCCATCTACAGGCACACATGCCATATATTGAGCATCATAAGTCAATCTAGCAAATCGGACAGAGTATTCAAAGTCCGGATTTTGGTCGTTGGTATCGTTAAATCGCAATTCCCATCCGGCAGGCGCACCTACTGTATTTCCGCTTGGTACATCCACGGTCGCAGAGAATAAGCCTGATCCACCGTCGCAAGTAGCAAATGCAGTCAATGGCTGTGTATTGCCGGCTGGGTCAGTAAGCTCCATTGCAATTTCATTCTCGCAAGAACTACCATTTAATCTAAAGAATACTTCGAGAGTAATATTAGACAATGTAGCATCAGCAGGCGTACCCGGGTCAGTGAATGTGTAGAAGTCGTTGAAGAAGAAACCCTCACCGTCTATGAACAAATCGCTGTCAGCAAAATCGGTGATTGTCTCATTAACATCAGTAAGTTCAGCATCTCCGGGTTGGAGATATGTTGCTACATAGCTCAATCTACCAAATCGTACAGAGTACTCAAAGTCTGCGTTCTGGTCGTTGGTATCATCAAATTCGAGTAACCAATCGCCGGGGCTGCCGGTGGTGATTCCTCCCGGTACGTCTATGTCTACAAAGAACAAATCAGAACCGCCTTCGCAAGTGGCATAAGCAGTTAATGCCTGCGTATTACCTGCGGGGTCGGTCAACTGAATGGCAATTTCGTTTTCACAAGAACTTCCATTTAATCTAAAGAATAATTCCAGCGAAATATCGGATAGTACCGCGTCGGCAGGTGTACCCGGGTCAGAGAAGGCGATGTTCGGGTTGTTAGCGAAACCTACACCATCAATGAAAAAGTCCATGTCTCGTCCTTCAGAAAAATAATCAACAACAGGTGCGCCACCTGTATTGACTGTGTAATTTACACGAGCAAAGCGGACGGAGTATTCACAACCTGAATTTTGGTCGTTGGAATCATCAAATTCGATGAGCCAGTCTCCTGCACCATCCATGATAGCAGAGGAAGGAATCGGTAAATTCACCTCAAGCAATTCACCTGCACCATCGCAAGTAGCGAAGGGCGTAAAATTGTGTACATTGCCGGCAGGGTCAGTGACTTGTATAGCAATGTCTCTTTCGCAAGAACTACCCTCTAATCTGAAGAAGGCATCCAGAGAAATATCGGATAATATTGCTCCATTAGGTATATCTGCACCAGACAAAGTAATGCTTGGATTGTTGGCAAAGCCAAAACCATCGACACAGAAATTATCGTCAAATGACTGACTAGTTGATTCAGCACTTAGGTCGCCACCGCAGATGATGTCTGCCGGTGTTCCTTCTACCCTACTGACATATACGCCATTAGATAAATCAAAACATCCGTGAAGGTCTTCGATATTATTACCCATTGCCAAACCTGTTATCGCTCCATCATAAGCAAGGTTATATACAAAACATACACCTACACCTGCTGCATCGAAATTCGGTGCCGAGAAGGTGGGGGGTAAGCCTAATATGAAGCCTCTATCGTCAGTAACGACCCATTGGTTATTTTCTCCTACATTGTCTGCCAATGTCAGTCCATCTTCAGGAATATTGTCAGCTATACCGTCTACTGTGAAAATGAACGGTCCGCCAACAAGTCCACCGCCTTCTACATTACACGTACTACCTTCGTCTATTCTTTCAAATCTCCAGATACCGAGACTTGCACCATCTGCTCCTGCCAATCCACTTTCTATCAGGCTAATACCTTCGCGCGGTTGGGTATCTTCATTTGGCGATGCAAATGATTCACCACTATCCGAACCTGTATCGTAAGGAATGAACTGTACAATTCTACTTTCAAGGAACTCCCCATTTTTAAGTAAATCCAAATCACGTACAGCTACTATCCAGTCAGGACTAGGCGCAATCATAGAAGTCAAACTCACCAATGGATGTGATTCTGATATTTCGAAAGTAGTAGAAATGGTATCCGGTGAAGGACGTACTCTTGTATTACTTTCTACATAAAATTCACCCGCACCTGATAGGATAACATCAGCCAATTCAGAATCCAGCGGGTCTCTCGAACCACTTTGAGAAATATTCACCAATCCCTGGCTGGCAATGTCTCCTTCATTAAATAACCTGTAAGAAGCATCGTGCGTCAGACCGGCTACCGGTGACCATCTTGCCTCATTTGGCGGGTCAGCCGGAAAATCATCAGGGTGCGTTGTTTCGCTCCAAAGTGCATCGAAAGTTACACGATATACGGCTGTTTCTTCTTCCGCACCCGGCAATTCTCCTACTGATACAATACCCTGTACATTATTTTGCGGCAAGCCGCCAATTTCCTGTATCAAAGTGAGTTCAGCCCCGTCAATTTCAAATACACCAATTTCCCCTGAAAGACCATAACATTGGTATAGGTATTGTCCATCATCAGAAATC
>CALCMV010000437.1 GCA_937967535.1 uncultured Saprospiraceae bacterium | reverse complement strand
TCCACACCAAAAATCCGTTTCAGTCGTTCGGGGTCTCTTTTCGTGTGGTCAATCAGCAAGACATAAACGGTGGCTTCTTCTTCATCTATGGTGAAAATGATACGATAGGACCATTTGATAATTCGTCGGTAAGTGATTTCTTCGGTGCTGATATTGTGTTGGATGCCGTTTGAATCGGGCATAGTACGCAACTTCTTAATCGTCTCCAAGATACCATTGCGTACATAGAGGGCAGTTTCGTCGGAGGCTGTACGACGGACATAATCCACGATGTCCTCCAAACAACGATTGGCGGGAGGCGTGGTGATTACTTGGTACGTGTCAACCATTTGTCGGATTCGGTTTTGAGTTGTTCTAATGTCCAGCCTTCGCCTCTTTTTCCGGCAGCGAGTGATTCGGCGAGTTCTGCCTGTAATTCACTGACCGTCTTAGGATTTCCTTGAATATCGTAGCTTGCAATGCTTTCCTTATCCTGCCTGTAAGTCTCCAACATCGCATGAACAGCCCTCAAAAAATCATCGTCCAATTCATCCACATAAGTGTGTACCGATTGGCGAATGTTTTGTATCATAGTCATAAGCGGTAATTTTGATTCAAATTTAGAATTTTTTTGGTGGATTTGCAAATTGTATACGCACTGCGTATACAATTATCCCGTTGCGGTTTCGTTTTTTGAATCCATTATAATTTTTGCTATTTAAATTGTTGCGACATGTCGCAACAATTGGTAAGTGCAGGATTTAATTATGGCGAATTTGCCATAATTGAGAGGTAGTTGATCAGAGTTGTTCAATCAGTTCTTCGTAAGATTCTTGGATGTCCAATTCTTTTGCCAAAGCATCAAATTCGGCGCGGTCAATGCCTGTGAAGTTTTGTTCTTTTTTGAGTTGTTCGAGTGTAACGGTTTCGCGGGTGGGTTTGAAAATATCAGGATGTTTTTCTGTTAAACTTTGTGCCACCACATCACGTACTACGTCATGTAAATGATTGAGCGTAGCGTCATCATTTACCTTTGAAATTAAATCATAAATACTGCCTTTTAATTCTAACGTAGTCATAGAGTAAAGATATAGTTTTTGGCAGAATAATGCAAATGTGTTGCTCCCTTGCGGTCGTCGGCAGTTGAAATAGCCGTTACGATTTACGCTGATTCATCTTGGCAATGGCTAAGGCGCGTTTGAGTTTATCGCTAAAATACCTTAAATTTGAAGTATGGATACACTAATGCTTAAAATACCTTCGGAGAAGAAAGATTTTTTTCTGGCTTTGCTTGACGAATTACCATTTGTGCAATTGGAGGAAAGCTATACCCAAGAAGAAGAACAAGCCTACGTCAGCGCGATTTTGGAAAGTGAGCAAGATATTGAAGCCGGACGGGTCACTTCGCACGAAAATCTCAAAAAAGAAATTCACACATGGCGGAAGTAAATGGAAGTACAAATTCAAGTATCAAGTTCAAGTTCAATAATCAACAGACAATGATTACGCGGCAATTACAAAATCGTTTATCATGTCGTGGATGAAATCATTTATATCAATCGCGTATTCCATACGAGCCAAGACCCTGCGAAGTTGACGATTGAGTAGCCGTGACGGTCTTTTGCGAAACTCCCACAAAATCCCTATCTTTAATTTCCTTCAAGAATGTCAAAGCAAATTTTATGACGATAACAGAAAAGAAAGCACAAATACACGATTATCTCGAACAGGTAGATGATACTTTCGTGGAGGCGATTCATACCTTATTCAATGCTCATTTATCCGGCAAGGCAGAGGACGTAATAGGCTACAAGGCAGACGGTACACCCGCCTTCTCATCGGTAGAAGAAATGAAAGCCGAATTGGACAGACGAGTCGAATCCGTAAAAAACGGCAATTATCTCACTTTTGATGAACTCAAAAAAAGGTCTGACGCATGGCTGAAGAAGAAATCTACCGAGTAATATTTGAACCTGTCATAGAACAACAGTTGGAGGAGATTGTAGATTATCTCTGCGAAAATGTCTCCTTTGAAGTTGCCGAAAAAGTACATGCCGGACTTTGGAAAGCGATGAATAGTCTGCATTTTATGCCGACAGGTCATAGCATTGTACATGATATTAGCAACGAAAAAATTACCTATCGCCGTATCCTCAAATGGTCTTACAAAATCATTTTCACGATTGATGAAGATGAGAAAGAAGTCATCGTAGTTTACCTCACACACGAGAAGCGTGACCCACAACATTTGATTGATGGGTTTGGTGAGTAGCCGTTACGTTTTACGCTGATTCTTGGCGATGGCTAAGGCGCGTTTGTCAAGGGGATAGAGTTCTGCAACTCAATTGTTGCGACACTGTCGCAACAATTAGCGAGTTGGAAGTAAATTTGTGCGACATGTCGCACAAATTTGAAAAGCAATGATTTATACTGAAATTTAGCGGATTATTGAAGTTCCTAATATAGCATGATTATTTGGTGTTTTTAGAAAAAACATAAACAAAATTCGCATTAAAAATACAAAAATGTGAATAGTTACGACAGTCGCAACTATTCATATTTAAATAAAAATTATTTATCATTTGTGCTGATGAGAGAATTGAAAAGCGGTATAATATCCGCCTGACGGACGTAGGCAAGGACGATGTTGGTATTGAGGAGGTAGTTCATCAGAGTTGTCCAATCAATGCTTCGTAAGATTCTTGAATGTCGAGTTCTTTTGCTAAAGCATCAAATTCGGCACGGTCAATGCCTGTGAAGTTTTGCTCTTTTTTGAGTTGTTCGAGTGTGACGGTTTCGCGGATGGGTTTGAAAATTTCAAGGGCTTCTTCTACGGTGTAAAAGTTTCCGTTTTGCACATCTTCTACGGCATCCATACATTGCTTGGAGAGTTCTTCGGGTGTAAGCGGTTCGCCTACATACTCATGCGCTTTATCTTGCGTATAAGCCTCCAACATCGCATGAACAGCGTTCAAAACCGCCCCAAACTCTCCCGAAACACCTCCAAATCCAACAATCGTTCAAAATCCTCTGCCAATAAACGCCCCAACTCTTTCGCCTTCAACCACACTTCGATCCGTTTGTCGGTATCATTCATATAGGTATAGAAATCTTTCGTTTCGGTCAATTTTTGGTTGGGCAACAGGCGCACGAATTCATCCGAAGGATACAATAAAAGCGTATTGTGATGATGTTTTGAGAAGCGAAAGCGTGTATATTTATCAAACCATCCCGGCTTGATATAGCTGAAAAAATGTGGTTGAAAGACCACACCATCTGTCCGGTATTTCAAATCCAAATGATAATCCACAATCCCACCATCCCAACAATCCACACCATCAATACGTACCGGATTCATTATCATGGGAATTGCACCACTCGCTTGTAGGGCGGGGAGTAGATTCTCTTCACTCAAGGGGAAATGTCGTGCAGCGATGCCATCATCATTTAGGATAGAATTGGTATTGGAATAAGTGACCCGCTGAATGAGTCGATTCGTACTTTTTCTACGGGTAATTTGCCGAATGGCGATATTTAGAAATTTTCTTTTGAGTTGCTTTTCAGACATCTGCAAAGCCTCAAAAGATGCGCTTGTCACGCCTATGTGTAGTCGGCGTTTTTGGGGATTTAGGATGACTTCGTGTTTGTCATTGAGCGTTTGTTCTACGATTTGGTAGCAACCTGCCGATACTTCCGTCCACGATGGTTCGATAGAATATCGCTGATTGATATACGTTTCTGCCAACCTATCTAAAGCTTCAACAGGCTTGGGCAATACATACGCCAATGACCGCCAAGCCCCTATTGATGTGCCATAAAAATCAATCGTCTGCTCATGATTTTTCAGGAAATGCTGCATCAAATATTTGTCGAGATGATATAGTGGAATCCATTTTGGTCCGCCTGCCGCACCTGCAAATACGCTAATATCTTCCACCCGCAAGCCCTTGTCCATGAGGCGTTCATAGATATTTTTTCCGGCTTTGATGTGTAGATATTTTGTCATAACGTAATACGGACATTCCTGTCCGTGAGTAGGCGTTTTTTCCATTTTGCATTAAGAGCATGTTTAAAAATTTTCAAACTGATAATCAATAGCTTATGGTTTTGGCGAGGCATCAAAGAGGGAGTTTATCGGGATAAATGACCGATTTGATGTGAAGCCAAGTTCATAAGATATTGCTTATCAGGCAGAAAATTTTTAAACATGTTCTAAGCAAAATGAAGGTTTTTTATTTCTTGGATTCAACTCATAAATGCAACGTAGCGTAAGCGTCTCGCTTGCGTCACCGTAGCACATGCGTCCCGCTTGTGCAAGTAATACGCGGACGCAAGCCGGAGGGATTACGCTACTACGGGTTTATCCCAAACTAATCACTTCCGCAAAAACCCCCGCAGCCGTCACCTCTGCACCTGCACCCGGACCACGCACCACAAGCGGACGTTCACGATACCTCGCCGTTGTAAATACAATCATATTATCACTACCGGAGAGGGAATAAAACGGATGGTTTTCGTCTACCACTTGTAGGCTGACGCTTGCTTTGCCGCCTTCCAATTTGGCGATAAAGCGGAGGACACCGTTTTGCTTGGCGGCTTTGTCGAGGAGTTCGTTGAAGTGTGGGTCTGCTTTTTCTAAGGCTTTGAAAAATTGTGGAACCGTCTTGGCATTTATGCAGGTTTTGGGGAGGATATTTTCGACTTTTACATTTTTGGATTCCATATTAAGCCCGGTCTCGCGGGCGAGTATGAGGATTTTGCGACGCACATCTGCACCGGATAAATCTTCGCGCGGGTCGGGTTCGGTATAGCCGAGCGATTGTGCAGCTTTGACGACATCGCTAAAGGGTTTGTCTGCAACGAAATTATTGAAAATATACGATAAAGAACCCGACAATACGCCTTCAATTTTCAGGATTTCATCGCCCGAATTAATCAAATCACTCAAAGTCTTAATCACCGGCAAACCCGCACCCACATTGGTTTCGTACATAAATTGGACACCGCGTTTTCGTGCCAGTTCTTTTAAATTGACATAATCTTTATACGCTGATGAAGTTGCAATTTTATTCGGTGTGATAACGGAAATACTCGCATCCAAAATTTCTGCGTATTGTTTGGGAACGTTTTTATCTGCCGTATTATCCAAGAAAATACTATTGCGTAAATTGAGCGTTTTCATGGTATCTACGTAGCGGCTGATACTCATTTTTTCGCCTTTTCTATCCAGATATTTTTTCCAATTTACCAAATCAATACCACGTTCATCAAAGAACATTTTTGTACTATTCGCCAAGCCGACTACACAGATTTTGAGTCCACGTTTTTCCTTCAAATAGGCTGCCTGATTATTGATTTGTTCAATCAAAGTGCTACCAATTAAACCAACTCCAACGATGAATAAATGCAAGGTTTTGGTATCCGACAAAAAGAAGGCTTCGTGGACGGCATTGAGGGCTTTTATCTCGTCTTCCTTGCTCACAATCGCCGAAATATTGAACTCTGATGAGCCTTGCGCGATAGCTACGATATTGACACCATTTACCCCAAGTGCATGAAAAACCTGCCCCGAAATGCCCGGACGCGAACTCATGTTTTCTCCGATAATTGCGATTGCAGAAAGGTTGGTTTCCGCCTTCGGAGTTTCTATTAATCCGGCTTGTATTTCGTATTTAAATTCGCTTTTAATCGCGCTAATTGCACGTCGCGTATCACTTGGTGCTATGGCAAATGTAATCGAATATTCGGACGAACCTTGCGTGATAAGAATAATGTTTATTTCCTTTGCTGCCAATGCGTTGAATAACCTCGCGGCAGTTCCTTTTACACCAATCATACCACTGCCTTGTAGCGTAATCAGCGCGACATTGGATACCGAAGTGACACCTTTAATCGGATTGTCGTCGGTGCTGGATTCTTCACCTACGAGTGTACCTGCGAAGTCTGGATTGAAGGTGTTTTTGATGCGTATCGGAATTTTTTTGTGCAAAGCAGGTTGTATCGTGGGCGGATGGATGACCTTTGCGCCAAAGTGGGTCATTTCCATTGCTTCGGAATAGGTCATTTTGTCAATCGAAAAGGCGGCGGGAACTTTGCGCGGGTCGGCAGTCATCACGCCGTCCACGTCTGTCCAGATTTCGATTTCTTTAGCGTCCAATGCCGCTGCAAATATCGCACAGGTGTAATCCGAACCGCCGCGCCCCAGCGTTGTCGTAATCCCTTCGTCGGTAGAACCGATGAAGCCTGTGATGACTTGCAGAGATTTCTTTTTCTTGAAATATTCGGCGATGTTGTCGGTCGTTTGTGCGAAATCAACTTTGGCTGCGCCAAACTCATTGTTGGTTTTGACCACGCGGCGAGCATCAAGGTATTGGGCATTCAACCCGTTCTCTGTCAACGCATGAGCCAAGATAAACGCCGAATTGCGCTCTCCGAAACTCAGCAAATAATCCATCGTGCGCTTAGAGACATCCTTGACGAGAAAGACACCTTTGAGCAGGTTCGACATCTCTTTGAAGGAGGCTTTGAGGGCATTATTCACGCCCTCCAATCGGTCTTCGTCTTGCAGTAGCGACTTGACTGCCTCACGGTGTCGCTTTTTAAATTCTTTTAATTTGTCCTTGTACGTCTCATCACCCTCTTGAGCCAGTTCGGTCATTTCAATGATAAGGTCGGTCGTACCCGTCACGCCCGTCATACGACCCAATGCCGATACGACCACCGCAAATTTGCGCCGCTTCTTTTTGTAGGTTTTCAATATCTCTACCACTCCCTGAATACGCTCTGCCGTAGCTACGGACGAGCCTCCGAATTTTAATATTTTCATTTTTTTAAATTGTTGAAGTCGGCACGTAGTACACCATAGCGCGGTACTTCCAGTCTGCGCCGCGTTAGCTTTGCACGTATGCGAGAGAACGGGCTGGAAGCACCGTTCTACGTTCCGACCAAATTATCAGGCGAAGGGCAAAGATAGGGAATTGGTGGGGGAAATACGGAGAGGTTTTTATGCGATTATCATATTTTGGGTAGTATTCGAGTAAAATCAGGGTATGCTCAAAAACTACTCAAAAGTCTCATATTCCCAATCATCTACTGTTTTCTGTTCGCTACTGAAATTAATACCCACTAATAGCTTTTCGCGCTCATCGGCATAATATTTTTCGGCGTATTTTTTATTTTTAATTTGGTTTAAAGCCATTTGTGCGTTTTCATCCAATTTAAATTCGAGGATATAGATGTACTTTGATGTTTTGACTACGGCATCCAACCTTCCGTCATTTGTATTGACCTCACTTTCAATGTATTCGCCCAAATAATAAAGCACCAAATAAATCAGACTGTGATAGTAAAATTCCTTTTTTGATTTGAATAATTGGTTGGGAATATTCTTAAAAATACTCTTGATTAATTTGATGATACGCTCCAAATCGCGGCTTTCAAAGGCTTCGCGGAGGTAAATCACGGTTGGCGTGGAGTAGGCATAATCTGTATTTCCAACGTAGCCAATAATGTTTTGCAGCATAGAAATCCGTACTTCCATATTCGGATAATCTAATACGTACAAACCATTTGTTTTCTTTTCTTTAATGGTCAAATATCCGGTCTGAAACAATAAAGCGACGAGTTGCAAACGCTCAATATCGTAATAGGAAAAAGCCGCTTCGCCGACTTCGATATTTTCGAGTTTGACCATTTTTCGGTCGTTCATCAATTCCAATAAAAAAGTGGGCGTTCCGGTTTCAAACCAAAAATTCTTAAATTCCTCAAAATCAAAATACGA
Source organism: uncultured Saprospiraceae bacterium (assembly GCA_937967535.1). GTDB lineage: Bacteria > Bacteroidota > Bacteroidia > Chitinophagales > Saprospiraceae > JAHDEO01. Next base: position 3,096 of record CALCMV010000437.1, on the reverse strand, counting down.
CATCAGGGAATAAGGATTATACAAGAAGGTCTTGCCGTTCCAACTGTAGCCATTATACCAAGTGCGTATTTCGTCCAACAACTCCTGTGTACTTTGTGCGTTTTCATCAGCTAAACGCTGTATCGGTGCTGCAAAAATTTCTTCCAGTTCCTCTTGCGAAACACCTGTCAGGGTAGCGTAGCGTTTGTGAAAGGTAATGTCTTGGAGGTTATTCAATTCCGAAAAAATACTGACCTTACTAAATTTCGACACCCCCGTAATCAGCATAAACTCAATATACGGGTCGCAATCTTTGATGACCGAATAGAAGGTTTTCAGCGTGCGTCGGTTGAGTTGTGCCTGTTCGACTTCTCTGCCCAGGTAATCTATAATCGGCTTATCGTATTCATCTATTAGTAATGCGACTTTTCCACGCTCTCTCGCCAAAACTTTGATTAACTCCTTAAACTTGTCCTTTGCAGATACACCACTCAAACTGATACCATAATCTGAAGCCTTTGAAGATAGGTCTTCTGCAATAGCCTCATCAAGCGACTTGGCTTGATAGTTCATGCTACTAAAGCCCAAGTGTATCACCGGATGCTGCACTGTCCAATCCCATTTATCCTCAATCCAAAGCCCCTTGAATAAGTCTTTTTTGCCCTCAAAGAGTGACTTCAAGGTAGAAACTAATAAGGATTTACCGAACCTTCGCGGACGGGCATAGAAGTAGTACCCGCTTGTATTGACTATTTGATAAATTTTATCAGTTTTATCAATATACAAGAAGTCTCCCTCAATGATTTTTTCAAATGTCTGTATGCCGAGCGGATATTTTTTCATACTTTTTGGTGAAAATACGGATTTTTTTGGGGAGTTGCTAAAGTTGGAGAAATAGTATAGTTTTTTTGTATATAAATGTCAGGCAAAGTTCTCCAACGAAAACAAGGCATCCATAGTAACAAATTGGTCGATTTGCCCCTGACTATGCGAATTAGAATGTACACCGTAAGTCGTAATCACCGTATTAAAAACCGTCTTTTTGGTCTTTGAAATTTGTAGGAATCGGCTGCGTCGTCTTCTCAATTTTTCAGCATCTTCTTTTGCCAGTGTCCATTCGTCGTTATAAAATTTCATTTCGCAGAGATTGATACATTGGTCGGCACGGTCAATGAGCATATCAATCTGAATATCGGTTCCATTCTCGTCGGGCATACTGCGAAAACCCGATATTTCTGTATGAATTCCTGAAATTCCCAAGTCTTTTTTAATGGCTTCGACATGTTTGATACAAATATTCTCAAAGGCATAACCTCGCCAGATTTTGTAAGATTGTTCACGCGAAGTTTGCAGCCAAATGTCGCGCTTCCCTGCTCGTTTGCCGTCGATAAATGTCAGGTAAAACAAGGAATATTCATCTACAAGACGATATAATGTTTCTCTTTTCTTTTTGCCAAAAGGCGCGATGTCCATGATAAATGAAGCCGCTTGGAGTTCGGTCAAAATTTGGGTGAGTCCGCCGCCGTTGGAAAGTCCGGTCAGGTCAATGAGTTCTTTGCGTGTCAAACCCTTCCACTTGGTCGCAAGGGCTTTGATGACCGCAACGTGTCGCTCATGCCCCTCGTATAATGCTGCGTAAAGATTGTTGAACTCATTTCGCAAAATACCGTCTTTGCTAAAACACAAGCGATTGATGATTTGTGTCGCTGACTCGCCCTTACGAATGTGCTGGAGATAATGCGGAATCCCACCCACCGACATATACAATTGCAAGACCTGATAATTGTCCGCAGCCGGATTAACACTATGAATATATTGTCGGGTTTCAGATAATGTAAAAGGTTGCAAATGTATGTATTCAGTAATGCGATTGTGCAGACCGCCTTTGTGGTTAACGACCTTATCAATCATCCACGAAGCTGCCGAGCCACATATCACGACGACTATATTCTGCCGACTCGCCCAATCATTCCACCAATACCCAAACTCATCTAAAAAACCGGAACGCGGACTTGCTATCCACGAAAGTTCATCGAAAAAAACGACGGGTTTGCGCTTGGTTTTCGGGAGATTTTGCAAGTATATTTTGAGTTGGATAAATGCCTCTGCCCAATCTTCGGGTACGGCTGTACGGAGTTCGCCGGGGCGATATTCGTGGAGTTTTTGGGCAAATTTTTTGAGTTGGTTTCGCTTGTCGGAATGTTGTGTTCCTGTAAATTCAAAGACCATATCCTTCGTGTAATGTTCACGAATTAAATAGGTCTTCCCAACCCGCCTTCTGCCGATTATTGCCAATAATTCCGCCTTGTTGGATTGTAATAATTCATCCAATATACGGCGTTCCGGTTTTCTTCCTATCATTATTAATTTCGCTTTATCTGCCAAATTTAAGAACTTAAAGCGAGATTAACAAGTTTTATATTTCGCTTTATCTTTGTTTTTTAAAGGGATAAAGCGAAGTTTAGCTAAGTTGTTTTTGTTTTTTAGCTTATCTTAAAATCTTCCACATTGATAAACTCTAATTGCACAAATTCATCTTTCAGATGGTCGAAATCCTTGTCGGTGGTGAGCAATGTTAAGTCGTAAACGCTGGCGGTGGCGGCAATCCACATATCGTTTTTACCCATATTTCTTGCAGTGAAATTGGTGGGTTTGTCTTTGAGTTTGCCTTGACTGTATGCGTCTATTGTGCCGTAGCGTTCAATGATAGGTTTGGAATTGAGCTTGACTTTGGCAAGTTGATTGAGAAGGTGGTCTATTTTTTGGCGTTTTTTGTCGCCGATACCGAGTTTTTTGATGAAAGCGTCAATTTCGCCGAGCGTGACGACTGAAACGGCAAGTGTATTGGCTTCGTCAAACAAACGGTATTCGTTTTCAATTCGTTTTGAAATATCAGAATCACGACTGTACAAAATGATAATATTCGTATCCAAAAGGTAATTCATTGAAGCATTTTTTAGGTTTTAATCCAGTGCTGCAAGCATTTCATCTAATGAATGTTCCCATTCAATATCATCAGCAAGTGTGCGGAATTTTTCGTAGGTGATTGCTTGGTAATTTTGTTCGGATAAAATACGCTCGTAATCTACATTTTCTTCGATTTCTACGATAGCTTCG
>CALCMV010000436.1 GCA_937967535.1 uncultured Saprospiraceae bacterium | reverse complement strand
TTTTTATCAAATAATTATAAAATTTAATTAATTGAATATTTATTACCTTAATAAAAATTAAATAACTGATAATCAATTACTTATGATTTAAACCCGAATTTCCCAGTTACCTAATTTCCAAAATGTCCAAAGTCCAGTTATAAATATACACTTAAATATTATAAAAGATGAAAAAACCAAAACATATTCCCACTTTACAGGAAATCAAAACGATGGCACAACACGAAACGAGTGGCAGCAAAATCATGCCTCGCTTTTATGATTTCATGGAAAACAACGATAAATATATGTTTAATTTGGATACGTGTCAAGACGATACTATCCAAAGAATGATAGCAAGATTGACACAGGAAGCCCTGAATTTGAAGAGTGGTTGGATGAGATTTGAAAAACCTATATTTCTCGAAAACAGCAAAGACCACTTCTTTCACGGGCAATTTTTTACATCGGACTATCTCGTCAGCTTTTTTTATTTTGATGATATTAAAATCGGCTGTATGGCATTCGCCCCAAAGAAAGGCGGACAGATGATTTACGCACGTTTTGATGGTAGTTATCTGAAGGATAGAATGAATTGATAAGGAGTAAATTTTAGATATACTCTTACTATTTACCCATCCCTTGGACAGCCATCTGTCCATGCGGATGTTCTATTTTTTGCCCAATTCAATCGCCCGATTATGCGCTGCTTCAAGACCTTTAATAATATGGTCATGCACCTCCTGATTATCAAATTTTTTGATAGCCGCCTCCGTTGTACCACCCTTCGACGAGACTTTTGCAATCCAATCTTTGCAAGATAAATTATTTCTATTTTCAAGGTGTACCGACCCCATGAATGTCTGCCCGACCAATAGCTCCGCTTGTGACTCCGAAAATCCTAATTTTTTTGCGGCTTCTATCATCGCATTCATATAATAATACACATAAGCCGGACCACTACCCGATATAGCCGTAGCCGCATCAATCAATTCTTCCGAATCCAAATAAATCGCTTTACCTGTGGTATTTAGCAGATTTTGGACAGTGACCAATTCAATGCGTGTCACTTCATCTGATGAGGTAAATGCTGTCATTCCCATGCCGATTTGTGCAGGAAGATTGGGCATAGCACGTATGATTTTTGTGACACCCAATTCTTCGCGAATATACTCCATACGCACACCCGCCATGATAGAAAGAAACACTTGTTGCTCATCTACAAGTGGCTTCAAAATCGGAAATAAATTGGGCGTATCTTGCGGTTTTACGGCAAATACAATCAAGTCCGCTTTGTCCAAACAATCCGCTGCCGAAGCATATACCGTACCCACATTTTGAGTGGATAAATGTGCGGCGCGTTCTTCCGATTTTTCGAGAATCATCAGGTCTTCTGCGGTCATGATGTGGGCTTCAAGAAAACTTTTAGCGTAGGTTAAGCCCATATTGCCGCCGCCGATAATTAATATATTCATATATTTATAAAATAAATAAGTAAGTGACGATATTTGCCACTATCATATATTAGTCGGACTTAGGATATTTTGGAAATTCGGTTTTAAATCATAAGTAATTAGCTATCAGTTATTTTAATTTTATTAATATTAAAAATTAACTCCATGTAATGTCTTTACCAAATTTTGTCCCGATAACTATCGGGACAAAATTAGCGAACACATTATTTATAATTATTAATAAAAAACGATTTACCTAATACCGAATTTCCTAATTCCCTAATACCCAAAGTCCGGTTAATTCGGCGAATATCCGTAATATTTTTCGTGTTGCATAAAAATGCCCGTACAAAATATTTGCACAGGCATCCGCGACAAGGAAAATCATGTAAATCGTATCTTATGGGATTTCTCAATTATTTGCTCATATCAATAAACACCCCAACAGAATAGGACGGTGCTGCTGCGATGATTTCGCCTCTCAAAGGATTGGCGAAAGAAGCTGAAAGACCAACTTTTTTGCTCACATAAAAACTTGCTTCCAGACTAACACTCGTAAACTCCGAATTATTGGCAAACAGGCTAGTACTCGTCGTCGTGGCGGCGGTATCGCCATTTTTGAGTGATTCTACGATATTTAGCTTTCCACTTAGCCAGAGTTTGTCGGCAAATAAACCTGCACCGCCTTCCAAGCCAAATCGCAACTCCTCCGAAAAACCATTGGTGCGGTGATTGAAACCCACATAACCGCTTGTATACAAAGAAGCTTTGCCCGCCGAAAAACCTGTACCCGCATCCAATTGTAGGATTTGGTTGAACTCGCCGTCGCCTGTTTGAAGATTTCTTTGCGTGCCGCCCGAAGTTGTGCCTGTTGGTAAACCAACCATCAGCGTCAATGCCACAGGGATTTTGCCGCCCGAAGTCAGTCCATACTTCAAGCCCAAATCTATATCGCCAAGCGTATTAATCGCTTCTCCTTGCACCAACAACTCGCCGGTAGTACCGGATATCAGATTATTCATATAATTCCGACTCAGCAAGGGCGCATTTATAATCGTTGTCAGTCGGTCTGTGATACCATATTCGATATACAGAGAGGTGTTAAAAACACCCGTTGTAACATTCGGGTCGCGCAAGCCCAAATCCGTATAATGTCGGTCAAAAACTACCCACCACTCGGAGAGTTTGAAGTATCCTTTTCCTTTTTTTTGAGGCCAAGGACCGCCCGCCTGCATCGAACTCACACTAAATAGCAAAACAATTGCGGTGATAAATATATTTTTCATATCTAATAACATTTTGGACTTTGGACAAAACGGGAATTAGGTAACTGGGAAATTAGGTTTAAAATTATAACTTACTGATAATCAATTGAATGAATTTTATTAACAAAATAAAATATGTAATTAATTATTTTATGTAAAATTGTAAAAACGAGAGTTTTACCGAATTCCCAAATTCCCCAATTTCCTCTGTCCAAAGTCTAAATAACATTCAAAATTCAAAATGTGTTTTCAAAATTTATTCGCCCAACTCTCCATCGCCTACTTTTACATTAAATGGTTTGCAGAAATACACGATATAGCTGTAATCACTAAAACCCACATCATTTACCTCATAACTATGTGCGCCATCAAATACATCCACTTCACCGATTTCGAATGCACCTGCGACAGAATTTCTATTATTAGATAAATAAATATACAATCCGGGCAAACCCGCAGACGCTCTATAATTGTCGGCAAATTCTAAAGATAGCCCTCCATCCTCTGTTTCGCTGAATGTAAAATCACCTTCCAATACATAAAAGGTAGTAGTTTGAATATTGCCATTAAAAGTTTGAAGGGAAACCGTTGTATTTTCTCCGACATGTACCAGCATATCGTCGCGCAAAACCGAGCCTGAGCCATCGTCATATTCCACTGATATTGTGGCACTTCCGGCTTGTAATGCCGTTGCCAATCCATCATCTGAAATACTGATAATCGTTTCGTCCGAGCTACTCCAAATGGCATCTACTTGTTCTTCGCGTCCAATATTATTCAGGTACATTTCCTCAAATTGAAGCGTACTTCCGAATGCCAAAGTATCTACATTAGTCGTAATACGTAATACAGGTTCTACAAAGTCGTCAATAAAATCATCTTTGATACAAGATTGCAATGCAAAGATGCAAAATAACAGATAAATAATAGATTTCGTTTTCGTTATCATAAGTCAAAAATTTTAAAGCTGCAATTTGCATAATATCTGATATTCATGTTGTCTATCATGTGACAAAATGAAAAGTGGTATTTAAAGTTACAAATAACTATCTCATAAACGACAATTTTAAGGATTTCTTAAAATAAGTGCATAGATTTTGCAGTTCTTAGAACAGGACTTTGGACATTGGGAAATTCGGAAACCGGGAAATTAGTAATCCCGATAACTATCGGGACATAATCAACAACTCGTATTATTTGTATTTTATTTCAAATTAATTTTATTATAATTTTTATTTTACTAATAAACAATAAATTATGTATTCGTTAGCCTAATTATCTAATTTCCCTGTTACCTAATATCCAAAGTACAGTTAGAAGATGGGTGCAAAGTACAGTAAAAATGCCTTGCAGCTTTACTCTGCAATTTTATGCTAAAAACATCTACACGAAAAAAATATCAGTACAAAATACATCACCAAAGTACAGGCTTTCCCCCCTGCATTTTCGTGATATTTCTCGTATTCTTTTTCGGTAAAATTGCCCACGCACAAACCGACTCTCTTTCCAATTGGCGCACCATCGTCATCACCGAAATTAGCGATACACTCACGCTCGATAGCCTCACCGTCATCCCCTCCACTGTCACTGTAAAGGATAAATCAAGTGGCAATTTTTTAGATAAAAATAATTTTTCAATTATAAATAATAAATTAATATTTAATATTGAACAAAGCGAAATTCTAAACTCGCTTGGGGAAAAAAATATAGAAGAAGGCTTCGAAATCAGCTTTCGCGTGTTCCCTTTCTCCTTAAATGCGGCACTGAGTCACAAAGACACCACGAAAATAGGCAAGCAGGATTTTTCGGATTATGTTTTCAGCTACGAGCCGAAGAGTTCTACCGACGAATTGTTTGATTTTCAAGGACTTGACTATCAAGGCAGCTTTGCGCGGGGTATTTCATTTGGCAATAATCAGGACTTGGTTTTGAATAGCAGTTTTAACCTCCAATTAGCGGGAGATATTGGCGATGACATCGAAATTCTCGCTGCTATTTCCGACAATAATATCCCACTCCAACCCGAAGGAAATACGCGCCAATTGCAGGAATTTGACCAAGTTTTTATTCAATTAAAAAAAGATAAAAGCAAACTCATTGCCGGAGATTACCAACTCACCCGACCCGCCGGATATTTTATGAATTATAATCGCCGTCTGCAAGGATTATCTTTTGAAACAGGCGCGGAAATAGGCAAAGGAACGCTTAACGGACGTGCGAGTGGTGCAGTAGCACGCGGACAATTTGCCCGCAATCAATTCTTTGGACAAGAAGGCAATCAAGGTCCATACAAATTGGTTGGCGCAAATAATGAACGCTTTCTCATCGTATTGGCGGGTACAGAAAAAGTATATATTGACGGTATCCTTCTACAACGCGGTTCGGAAGATGATTACACGATTGATTATAATGCAGGTGAAGTGATTTTTACTGCCAATCAATTGATTACCAAAGACAAACGTATAGTTGTAGAATTTACCTATTCGACTGATAATTATTTGCGAACAGTCTATGGTACAGGTTTTAATTATAAAACCGAAAAACTAAATACCTATTTCAATCTCTTTTCAGAGCAAGATGCCCGCAATCAATCTGTGGGGCAAGACCTCACGAATACACAGCGTCAACTTTTCGCCGAATCGGGCGATGCCGTCGAAAATCGCCTCTTTCCGGCAGTAGATACGCTCGCCGATTTTGACCCCAATCGCATCATGTATCGCATGGTAGATTCGCTCGGGTTTGACAGCGTTTTTATACACACCACCAATCCTGATTCGGCGCGTTATGTATTGCGATTTACGGAAGTAGGGCAAGGGGCTGGCGACTACATTCCGATACAATCTTCTGCCAATGGGCGTATATACGCATGGGTCGCGCCACAGGCGGGTGTGCGTGGGGGTACACACGAACCGGTCATTCGTTTGGTCGCACCACAACGCAAGCAATTATACACTTTTGGTGCTGATTATCAATTAAATAAAAATACGAATATTCTCACAGAAGTCGCTTTGAGCAATACAGATTTAAATACATTTTCCGAACTCAATGCAGATGATAATGTAGGAATGGCAGTGCGTAGCAGAATTGAAAATAAAATTATTTTGGGGAAAAAACGCAAACGCCCCTCCCCCACTCCACTCCAAAAGCGGAGACTTGATTCGCGTGAAAGTGAGAATAAAAACTCTGATTTTATACCTTCAAATAAAAATACAAATTCTGATAGCTTATCAACAAATTCTAAAACCGAAGTACCCTCCCCCACCGGAGAGGGCAAGGGGGAAGAAAATCCGCCCAAGCCAATCAACAATCAAAAATCAAAAATCACCATGACCACCTTCGTAGATTACGAGTTTACGGATGGAAATTTTCGGCGAATTGACCCTTATCGTGCCGTCGAATTTTTGCGCGATTGGAATACCGACCAAACGATACGCATAGACGAACACCTCCTAAATACAGGGGTGAATTTGGAGAAAAAAGGCTTGGGAAATATCCGATATACGCTCGGCACTTACCTGCGCGATTCGGTGTATACAGGCATCAAACATTCGGGCGAAATACGAGGCAAACGCAAGGGTTTTGAACTAGATATTTCGGGGAGTTTGCTCACTTCGCAAGGACAAAAAGAAGATAGCCGATTTTTTCGACCAAAAGCCAATATTTCACAGACTATCAAACAATTAAATAATTTAAAAATAGGAATTTATGCAGAGCGTGAAGACAATCAACGCTTTGCGGCAAGGCAAGATACTATGGCTTTGTCGAGTTTTAAATTTGATGTACTAAAAGCCTATTTCCAAACGGGCGAATCGCAGACTTTTCAATGGAGAACGGAATATACCCGCCGCTACGATTACGCACCAAAAGGAAGGAATTTTGGGCTGGCAACGGTGGCGGATGAGGTCAACTTGAAGGGCTTGTGGGCAAAGTACAAACACTCGCGCCTCAATTGGAATTTGACCTATCGAAATCTGCGTGCAGATTCGCTATTATCGCAAGAAATGTCGCAGGAAACCTATCTCGGCAGACTAGAGTATTTACTCTTGATAAAGAAAGGATTTATACGCTCAAATACGGTTTATGAGTTGGGTTCGGGGCAGCAGCAGCGCATCGAATTTACCTACGTACAGGTCAATCCGGGCGAGGGTGTTTTTACTTGGATTGATAGAAATATGGACGGCGTGCGGCAGTTGGACGAGTTCGAAATTGCCAATTTTACGGATAATGCCGACCACATCCGCGTGACTACTTTTACGAATGATTTTATTCGCTCGGATGATATTAATTTTAGTCAAAATATAGAGTTGAATCCCGCAAAATTGTGGCGTACAAGCAAGAAAAAGCCTTTACAGTTTTTCTCAAAATTCAGAAATGTGGCTACCCTTCAAATCCAACGCAGAACCCTCGAATCGGCACAGGTACAACCCTGGAATCCCTTTGAACTCTCTGTCAATGATACCTCATTGGTATCGCTTTCTGCCAATATTCGTAATACGCTGTTTTTCAATAGAACCAATCAAAAATTCGGCGCACAATTTGGCATACAGGACAACCGCAACCGACGTGTATTGACCACAGGTTTTGAAGCTCGCCGCCGCACCGAAAGGTCGCTGCAAACCCGTTGGAATCCGAGCAAAAAAGTAGGAGTCACATTGGATGCTTCGCAAGGCAATCGGCTCAATGATTCGGAGTTTTTCGATACGCGGGATTTTGATATTGATTTTTGGGAAATAGAACCGGAAGTGAAGTATATTTTTCAGAAAAACACCCGCCTCACATTCGCCTACTCATTCGCCGACAGGCGCAATCAAATTAACGAAAAAGAAACTACACAAAATCACGACATCAGTGCGGAGTTTACCTACAATAAAGTCTCCAAATCAGAAATAAGTGCCAAGTTCTCATTCGTAAATGTCAACTACAAAGGCGAGCGCAATACCCCCGTAGAATTTGCCATACTCGACGGTTTGCAAAATGGCAAAAACTTCCTTTGGAATCTTACCTTTGACCGCCGAATCTCCCGCAATGTATTAATGAGTATTTCGTATGAAGGACGCAAAACCGGCAGCAACCGTATCGTACATATCGGACGAGCAAATGTGCGGGCTACTTTTTGACGAGATTTAATGAAAAATTAGTAGAGAATTTCAATTTTTTTTAACTATATTTGTGCTGTCAATCTATGACAGATAAAAATATTGACTCTCAATTAATGAAACCAACTCCTATCTTACTTTTTACCAACGAATAACACATTTTAAAATAAACAGCTTTTTGTATTTTATTATATATTCAAAATACTGTTTGCTAAAGCCAAATTGTTATGAAAAAACTATATGTTATTTTATCCCTTGTTATTTTATTTTTAGCTTGCTTTACGGTGGTGAATGCACAATGGAACGAATGTATTACATTTGGAGAACCTGCATTTGACGAGGCTACTGATATTACAGAAGTAGTCGGTGGTACAGGAAGCACAACTTCTACTGCACAATACGATGTACTGACAGGACCTGATGCTCTGGGGAATTACACTTCGGGACCTGATGGCACGCCTGATATTCAAGTGGATATTGAAATTCAAGTGGATGCCGAAGGAGTGGTCACTACTCCGGGAGCAGATTGTTTAAACCCTGCGGACTTAGATGATTGGGAATTAGTTGTTACACTGGGGGGTGGACAGATTAACTTAGACTCTGCCACTCCGGGCAATCAAGATGTTTGTGATTGTTCGGATGTATGGGCAACTGTTACAATCAGTTTCATAAATGGTTTAATGGTAGATGCTCAAAATCTAAATATCAGTTATACAAGTACTAATGGTGCTAGCTTGATGTATGAAAATCTACAAGTAAGCACTAACGGTATTCCTTACAATACTGCCAATATTACCAACTACTGTGGTGGCGATTATCACAATGGATTGTCCATGGCAGATTTCCTTGCCGGAAATCCTGCGGGTACAACGGTCTATCCGGGAACACCTTCCTTCAATCCAGTTTTCGGAGACGCTGCAGGTGGACAAGTACAAGTTGGTTGGTGGGCAATTGATGATTTCAATGCGCCACTTGAAGTAGGTTGGGATCCGGCAACAATGTCTTTTCCAACATGTAATGACCCAGCAGCTGACGAAGATAACGGAGGTAGCGGTGGAAACGGTGCTGTTGATGACAACCAAACGATAGTTGGTTCGGCTGCGGGTGCTGACTGTGATACAGGAAATGATGATGAAGAAGATGGCTCACTCGGACATGGACCAAATGATGTTATCACGAGTATTACCTATACATATATTGTGAGTTCAATAGGTTTAGATTGTAATGGTGACGGTACAGTTGGTGACAACTCCTCACCCGAAATGAATATTCAGGATTTGTGCATTGGTTTCTGTCCACCTTGCGAGGTACTAAATCCTGTAGCAAGTGCAGTTTGCGATGGAGAAAATGCGGTCGTTACCGTTACATTTGACGAAAGTCTTGCCTCCGGTGCTTATGACATTGTTGACGGAATGGGGGCTGTGGTCGGTATGGCTACGGGAGCTATGGACGGTACAGGTACCGGAACGGGAACATTTACAATCACAGGACCAACCACAGCTACGCCAGGTGTAATGTACTCAATTGTAGATCAAGGCAATCCTGATTGTAATGTAGATTTTACTGTTGATATACCTGAATGTATTATACTTTGCCCCGACTACACCGCCACCATCTCCGGCGGCGGACAAGTCTGCAACAATGTCCCCGTAGATTTGGTCGTCACTATAGACGGTGGTACAGGACCTTATGATGTCACACTCAGCGATGGTACAGTACTTACAGGCTACATGAGTGGCAGTCCTATCCCCGTAGCTCCTGCTGCGAATACGACCTTTAGCGTGACATCTGTACTGGATGCGGATGGTTGCCCGGCTATGCTGGCGGGTATGGCAGAAGTGATGGTGATTGTCAGTTGTGCCAATGCAGGCTCACTAAACGGAAATTAAAAAGTATACAACGTATATAAAAATATAAAGCCGATGTTGGAAATATCATTTTCCGACATCGGCTTTTTTTATTAGCCCAAGTTGAATATGTAGTCCCCAAAAGTAGGTATTACACATTAATTGTTTCAAAATTTTCCGTATTTCATAGCGTAAAAGTTGTCAGACGAATCCTTT
>CALCMV010000435.1 GCA_937967535.1 uncultured Saprospiraceae bacterium | reverse complement strand
TTTTTATCAAATAATTATAAAATTTAATTAATTGAATATTTTTTACCTTAATAAAAATAAAATAACTGATAATCAATTACTTATGATTTAAACCCGAATTTCCCAGTTACCTAATTTCCAAAATGTCCAAAGTCCAGTTATCAAAAATCCGATAAAAATACACAAACATCCGTTCCGGCACATTCACTTTAGCACCGGACTCCAATTCTACATGCACCAAAATCCACCGTTCGCCACCATTTTTTAGATGAAATTTCATCAATTTGTCATTGATGACCTTATCACCTTTAGATTTGTCGGCAACTATCTTGTGGAGTTCTTGCTCCATAGACTCTACAGGCTTAGTCCAATCTACCAAGGGAAAAATATGTGGCAAGAAAAATTTCGTAAAACTTTTTGGCAATTTTTCTATCAATATCTTCCATTGCGTATCGTGGTCAATGGGTAAATCTTGCATTTGGTTATTTATATTTTTTCAAAAATACATAATTTTTTGGAAAAAATCAGTAAAAAAAATCCAACTGGACTTTGGACATTTTGGAAATTCGGTAACTGGGAAATTCGATTTTAAATCGTAAGTAATTGATTATCAGTTATTTTATTTTTATTAGGGTAAAAAATATTCAATTAATTAAATTTTATAATTATTTGATAAAAAAACAATTTACCTAATACCAAATTTCCTAATTTCCTAATTCCCCAATGTCCAAAGTCCAGAGTAATAGTAACGACAAAATAATAACTTGAACATCTTGACGGCTTCTTTTACGTTTATTTTTCCCTTTGAAATCAGTTATTTATCCCGATAAACGCCCTCTTTCAAAGAAAAAACTAAACGCAAAAGAAGCCGTCAGATGTCCAACTTATTATTTCGTCGTTACTAAATGGGAATGAAATAATAGAAAACATTTACTCATTTCATTATTCATCTATTCATTCTTAAATTCCGTGGGTGAAACACCTTCCATTTTTTTGAAAAACCGCCCGAAAGTCTGCGAATCTTCAAAGCCGATTTCATAAGCAATTTCTTTGATGTGCATATCCGAGAAGTTCAGAAGTCGTTTGGCTTCGAGCAATCGGCGGTCTTGTATATATTGTAGTGGTGTTTTATCGGCTAATTTTGAAAAGAGATTAGATAAAGTTTTGGGTGATTTATTGAGCATTGCGGCATACTCTGCCACCGTATGTGTGGTTTTAAAATTTTTCTCCACCAAAAAATTATATTGTCTGATTATATCTACTTTTCCATTATCTAAAGTAGTATAATTATGTTGATTTTTGTAAATGCGGGTGCATAAAATAATGAATCGCTTCAACATAGATTGCAACATTTCCAATTGCAGGTCGTCATGCGATTGAATTTCCAACTCAAACATCTTCCATATCGTCTGAAATTTTTCCAACTCCTCGTCGGGTATCACAAATTTGGGCAATGTAGAGGCACCAAAAAATAAAATCCCCGTACAACCCACCTCACTGTCATGGTCTATCACGCAGTAAAAAATGCGGTTGAAACGCAATAATTTTGCATTACATATGCCAGAAACATTTACTTTGTGAAATTCGGTCAGACAAAAAATCTCATTCGCCGACGATTGATATTCAACATTATCTATCGTGATGCTTTGTCCCTCTTTTTCAAACCATACAAAGGTCAGGGAGCTTTCTAATGGTTCTTTTTGTTGAAAATCTTTATCACATTCAATATTTGCTAATTGAAGGTATTCGTTAGTTCGTCCTCTAAATATCATTTTATTTTTTGCACTTAGCTACTGGACTTTGGACACTAAGGAATTAGGAAATTTGATATTAGGCATCCCGATAGTTATCGGGATTTTTATCAAATAATTATAAAGTTAAATTAATTGAATATTTTTTATCTTCTCGGTTGAGCCGAGAAGATAAAACACTTATAATCAATATTTGTATTTTATTTCAAATTAATTTTATTTCAATTTTTATTATACTGATAAATAAAAAATTATGTCTTCATTAGCCTAATTACCTAATTTCCCAGTTACCCAATATCCAAAGTCCAGTTATTATGAAAATAAGTCTAATTTCCGGTCTCCTGATAAAAGCCCTCCTGTCTAAAAATTCTCTACTTTTTTAATTAGAAAAAAGCCGTCATTGCCTTGTTTTTGATAGAGTGGCATCAAGATAAGTCCATCTTCTTTGGAGCGGATTTCACCATTTTTATCGTGGGCGAGTAGTTCGTCTTTTTTAATAAATTGGAAATTGTCATAACCGGGCTGCATCACAAAATTATCTCCCTGATGAATATCGTGGCAATAAACGAGGTCGGTTACTTTGGGTAGATTGGCGGAGTATTTTGTGAGGCGTTCATCGTGTTTATTTTCGATATTATGTGGTGCAACACAGCCAACACTTCGCAGGCAATTGATGATAGCCGCTACCGCATTATCAATCGAATCCAATTCGTCATGTTGTCCCGATTCAAAACAAATCGCAACCGTATCAATACCCGTATTTTTTGTATTAAAATAATGTAAAGTAGTACCGTCAATGCCTTTCAACATTCCGCGTACTACGGGCGCATTTAGCTCTGTAGCAATGACTTGGCTCTCGCGGTCGTCGGTAGAAATGGAAAAAATACCGCCATGTGCAGTCGTCGTGTGCAAGTCCATCAAAATCAACTTCGTAGCTTGGTAAGTGTCAATACATTCTCGGATGGAAGTGTATAATTCTTTCATCTCCCGGTCTTCGGCATCAAGTTGTTTGGTAGGTGTATTTTCGATGCGGCGGATGTTTTGAGGAGTCCATTGCCGATTGAGGTCTTTATTGATGTATCGTTTCTTTTTTTCGAGGGCAGTGATATTGCCACGCAAACCTACGAGCGTTCCGAAAAATTCAAATTGCGGGTTTTTTGTAGGTTCTTCATCTATCAATTGAAAAACGCGCTCCAATGCCTGTACGCCCGCCGGTTCATTGCCATGAATGCCACCGATACAGATTAATAAAGGTCCGAGATTGCCTTCTGTGTATGTTCCGATAATACGTTTACTCATAGTTTTTGAAAAAATCAAAAATAACTAAAATAACTAAAATGAAAATCTTGTAGTTTGAAATTTAGTGCGATTGTGACGTTGCAAAATTAGGAAGTATCTGATAAAGTATCTGATAAAGTTTAAAAGATTTTTCCTAATTTGTTTTATTGGGTGACAAAGTTACAAGGTTTTTAAAAGCCTTATGGGTTTATTGCTGATTTTTAGTTTTTAAAATAAATAAATATTATAAATTTGTTTTGTAATTTTCTTTTTTATAAAAATTATTAACAAACAAACAGCTTTTCATTTCTTCTTCGTACAAAATTGAAGTTGAAGTTGAGTTTGCAGTTGAAGTTGAAATTGTATCTTCGCACCTGTGAATACACATCTCATCCATCAATATCTGCGCTATTATGTGCGTGCGCGTACTCCTTATCAGGTACACTCACCATTTGTATTTGATTTGGTCAATGAGGTTTTGGAAGATGACCGTTATTTTTATGTTTTTGAAGATATTGAGCGTTTGCGGGTCAATTTGTTGAGAGACAAACGCCTGTTGGAAGTCACGGATTTGGGGGCGGGTTCGCATACGACGAGTTCCAAGCAACGCTCGGTGCGTTCTATTGCGCGGTCGGCGGTCACGCCAAGTCGTTATACGCAGTTTTTGTTTAGTTTGGTTCATTATCTCAAGCCCAAAACGGTCTTGGAAATGGGTACTTCCTTGGGCATTTCCACGCTGTATCAGGCAAAAGCAGACGGACGGGCGCAAGTGATTACTTTGGAAGGCTGCCCCGAAATAGCAGCAGTAGCACAAGAAAATTTTAAGCGATTGAAGGCAAATAATATCGAATTAATAACAGGCGATTTTGAAAATACCTTGCCACAGGCACTCCATAAAATACAGCGTGTAGATTATGTTTTTTTTGATGGCAATCACCGAAAAATTCCTACACTCAATTATTTTCACGAAGCCCTCAAATACGCGCACGAAGATAGTGTTTTTGTATTTGATGATATTTATTGGTCGAAAGAAATGATGGAGGCTTGGGAAGCAATAAAGGCGCATCCAAAAGTGACGCTGACAATTGATATTTTTTATATGGGTATTGTTTTTTTCCGAAAAGAAAACATCACAAAAGAACATTTTACTTTGATTGATACTTGGAAAAAGCCTTGGTCTATGGGGTTTTTTAGTTCATAGTTTTTAGTTCATAGTTTTTAGTTCATAGTTCCAACCAAATACAAAATAAAAAAGGTCGTTCCGATTGGAACGACCTTTTTTTATTATTGACAGGATAAATAAGTAAATGGACTAAATTAAATTATAAAAATAATTTCACCAACTATCTGATTATCAGAGTCTTAGTATGTTATTTTTCATAAAAAAATGTCCTACTACTTACTCTACTTTAAATAGAGCATCAGCATAAAAAGTGGTAAATTAAACTTAGTAATTATTTGATAATCAGTTTATTGTAATTTCAATTTACCACTTTTTTACCCGATGTTCTAAATTATAATAATTCATTGAAAATGAATTATTTAAACTTAAACTTAAACTTAAACTTAAACTTAAACTTAAACTTAAACTTAAACCCCTGTACTATACGTTTTTATTTTCCTGCTAATGTATAAGTAGCTCTTGCATACACATAACGACCATTGAAACCCAATGGATAAGTACCATCATGCTGGAAGATACCACCAAAAGCGATGTCTTTCCGCGCTTTGTCCGGGTAAACATCCAATAGGTTGTTGGAGCCGAGAGCTACGCGCAAGCCGCTAGTTATGGTATATGCGAGTTCTAAATCCGTGCGGATTCTAGGCGTAAATTCTTGTGAGACAATATTGCCTAAGTCATTAAATTCTGACCAAGTGATGCTGCCGAAGCGTACATTTTTGAGAATAGCATTGAAATTCCCCGTTTTGTAATCAATCAATAGGTTGAATACATTTCTTGGTGTACCTAGTTCGATACGTGAAATCTGTAGTTCTCCAAGCAAAGGAATGTCCGTAACATCTGCAATAAGGTCAGGTGTTGGCAAACTTCTGTCGCCGTTGGCATCTTCATCTACATTCGTGACTCTTGTTTGGTTGAAATTACCGGAGAGAATGAAGCGGATTCTGCTATCGTCGTTGATAGGCAAACCGTAGCGCAAGATAATATCAAGTCCTGAAGTACTGGTATTCAAAGCATTGGTAAAGAAGGTAGCCGCGCCTGCACGGATGCCTTGCTGAAGTAGTCGCTCTGCGAGTGCATCACCTCTGAATTGCTCTGAAAGGATGATTCGGTCGTTTACTGCAATATTGTAAGCATCCAATGTGAGGGCAAATTGACCTGAATTGTAGGTCAAACCACCACTAAAATTGAGCGATTTTTCGGCTTCGAGTGGTTGTGCGCCAAGTGCTTCTGCTACGTTGCCATCTCCATCGTCGCGGAAGGGGAAGATACCTGTTTCGACCAATTCTGTACCGAAAGTAGTGGTTTGGATAGCGGTATAATTACCTTGTGCCAATGAAGGCGCACGGAAACCGGTACTTGCTGCGCCTCTGAGCGCGAAGCCATCTGCAATTTCGTATCTCGCTGCTATTTTTCCGGTGAGTGTACCACCAAAGTCAGAGTAATTTTCAAAACGTCCGGCTACACCAAGCGTAAATGCTTCGGTAACATCCGTTTCAATATCTGCATAAAAACCAACATTGCTACGGCTTTCATCCACAGCCACTCTCCAACCCGGGAAGCATTGTGTACCTGCACTGGCGGCTTGTCCGGCATTTGGTCCGTCTTGGATACCACCTGAAATATCATTGCCATCAAAGTGAGAAGAGATTTCTCCCGGCTCAATCTGGTAGTTTTCACTTCTAAATTCTGCACCAACAGCCACATTCAAGGGGCTTGCAAAAGCTGCTACATCGAAACCTTTACTAAGGTCCAAATTGGTAATACGTTGGTTGAACGCCAATACGCCATCTTCCATTTCGGTACTTTGCATAACACCGTCAGGGAAAGATAATCCGGAATTTAAATCACCTAAGGAGGTATTGTGTGTATTTTCCATTCTCAAATCAAAGCGGTTGCCACCGACGACTTGACTCAAATCCCAGTTCCAGCCCGAAATCTGACCTCTTACACCTACTGTACCGGAGAAATCCGTCAGAATAGGTGCAATCAAAGGCAGGAAGCCGTCAGGATTGATAGAGCGCACAGTACGATTATCGAGCGAGCGACGGTAGAAACAACCGGACTCCCCTTGACGCTGACTGACACCACCAAATGCGTAAGCAGTTACATTTCCAATTGGAATTTCACCATTTATAAAACCGCTAATATCCTGAAAATCAGCATCGCCCCAACGGTGGTGCAAGCGGTCAATCGTGGCTTCGCGCGGGTCGAGTGAACCGGATGTGTTGCTCGGATTTCCGAGTGAATCAATGAGGAAATACTGGCGGCGGTTGTCCCGACCATCTCTATCTGTTGGGTTTTGCTGGCGGTATTGGAGGCTGATATTCAATGCGCCACCATCGCCGATAGCAAAACCTTTACTGGCATTAAGATCAATTCTTTGACCATCTGTAATATTATCTACTTCAGTTTCTTCTAACCAATTGGTGATAAAAGGACCTACACTTGGGTCGAGGATAGAACCGTTGGCATCGCGAATATCCTGATTGGTCAAGCCGTCAAATAACCCTTCGTCGGCATCATAACCGCGCTCAAATGCAGTGATGTGCGTACCGACATTGACACCGAGATTCAAATCCGTACTTTTTTTCAATACCACGTTGATGACTCCTGCGATGGCATCCGAACCATACTGTGCAGCCGCACCATCGCGCAATACCTCAATACGCTCAATAGCAGAAGCAGGAAGCGCGTTCATATCTACACCCGTAGAACCACGACCTACCGTACCATTGACATGCACGAGGGCATTGGTGTGGCGGCGTTTGCCATTGACCAATACAAGTACTTGGTCGGGACCAAGACCACGCAAGGTGGCAATACGAAAGTGGTCGCTACCATCACTGATAGATTGCTTTGGTGCGCTGTAAGAAGGCACCAACATTTGCAATACTTCAACGGTTTGTGTAGCTCCCGTAGCTTGTATTTCTTCGGCATTGATAACATCAATCGGCACAGGCGAATCAACCACAAGACGGTCTTTTCTACGTCCCAAAACAACAACCTCTTCCATACCTACGGCATCTTCGCCGAGTTCGATATTGACGGTATTGGTCACACCGGCATCTACTGTAATTGTTTGAATATCAGTACCATATCCCAAATAATCAAATTGGAAAGTATATGTACCGGAAGGTACTTGGAGAGAGTAATTTCCGTCAATATCAGAAATTGTACCCGTACCAAGTTCGACACAGCGTATCGTACCACCGATAATGGATTGTCCGGTTTCGTCTGTCATTTTACCGGAAACAGTGCCTTTCTGGGCAAAAAGTCCACCTGCAAATAGCAGCATCGCTAACAGGCAACTTAGTGTTCGTAATGTACTTTTCATACGTAAGAAAAATTTTAAATAGTTAGTAATAATTTATTTTGAGTTCACTTAACTCAAGTTGTGGGCTTGTAATTTTTCAAGTTTTCCTCAACTTGAATTATTTAATTTTAGGAGTGTGTCTAATTTATAAAACACATGATAGAGTGCAAAAACACCTATATTTTAGTGCATATTTAGGGTAAATGTACACTTAAAATTTGTATAAAAATAAGAAAGCATTGTTAAAATTTGATAGAATTTTGGAAGAAAAATACAAGGAAGAATAATTGGATGAGTTTATTTCCATTCATTTTTTTTATTCAAATTTAAATTTAAATGACGGGACTTTGGAAATTAGGGAAGCGGAAAATTAGGCTTATTTTCGTAAATAAGTGATTAGCTATCGGAATTATATTTTTTTAGAAAAAAAACATTTAATTAGGTATCTTTCAGGTTCTATATTTTGAGGAAATTTAGACGAAGTTTCTTCTACTATCGTTCATTCAATCCTAATTCTTTTTTGGTTTTTTGATACATAATTTCTTGAATGTCCTCATTCATCAGCAAATTAGCGGCGATAAATCCGTAGCACATCGCCCCTTTTGCACCAATACCCGACATGCCTCCAAGCACCACCAATCCGGCATCAGAAGTCTCTTCTGTTAGCGGAAAATGACAGACTAAAGGAATGCTCGTATCGGTCAATGAATACACACAAGAACGCCCTTCTACATATTCAATTTCTTCTTTTTTAATACTTAAATTATTCATTTTTAAGTAATCCATCCATTCATTTTGTATCCATTCAACTTCTTCTTTTTTGGGGGCTGTTTTCCATGCCTCATCCACATTTGTGAGGGGATTGTACATTCGATGCCCGCCCGCTTTGAATATCGGGAGTCCATCGGTATCCGTTTTTTCAATCATGGCATAAAGCTGTTTGTCCCTCAAATCAAAAACAGGAAATATGTTTCGCAGGCGCGTTTTTTCTTCTTCTGTATAATTTTCGTATACTTTTTTATTTATTTTGAAAAAACATAAAGACATGCGTTTGGGAGTAATGAGTTCTGCCACGCGAGGTTCGATATTTTTGAGCAATTCACCTGTATAAGCACCTGCTGCTACGATTATTTTTTTGGTCAATAACTGCGTTGTTCGTCCTGATTTTATATCTATAAATGCAATTTCATAGTATTTATATTTTTTGTCAATAGATAATACTTTATGTCCGTAAAAAACATAATTTTTAGGTTTGCGAATGGCGGTATGTAACTTAGCAATCAGGGCATGGGGGTGCATAGTGCCTGAATATTGTTTATACTCTCTGATAAGGCTAAGCGAATCGGGAATCGTCATACCAAATGTAGCGAGTGCATCCTTTGAAGTGGCATATTTGTAGCTGTCTTTTTGTCCTTTATACAGGAGTTGATTGATTTCTTCCTGCATTGTTTTGTCGTAGATATAGCTAACGGGCGAGGTCGTATATACATCCGTCATTTGATGGTTTTGACTATCATTTTCATTCAAAAAATCAATCAATTCCTGCGTCAATTTTACCGAAGTATTGTTCAGGTAAGAAAATATATCTCCTTCGGGTCCCAAACTCCTCGCTATCCGGCTGTCTCCAAAACTCGACCCATACTCATAGTTTTTTCCCTGCTGTTCCAAGAGCAATACACGTTTACCCTTTTTAGATAAATGCCAAGCTGCGGCACTTCCCATCAATCCACCGCCAATAACTGTAATATTTTGCATAATTACTTTGGAAATATCAAGCTGAAATTCGAAAGGATACACAAATTAATAGAATTATGTAAATATATCGCACATTAAATCATCAATTAAGCATTACGCTACGGAGAATCCTATCTAAAATGGATGCTGGTCTTTTTTAATCGTTAATGATTAACGGTTAATGCCAATCTACGGTAAAATCAAAAGCGCAGATTAAATCATTAATATATCCATTGAAGTATTATTTCATTTACTCATTTACTCATTTATTCATCTACTCATCTACTCATTTATTCATCTACTCATTCCTCCACTCATTCCCCTTAAAAATGCTTCACATAAGTTCCCAAATCCTTATCGCCGCGTCCCGATAGATTCACCACAATTACATCATCGGCTTTGTATTTGATTTTATCCAAAGCAGCAAAAGCATGAGCCGTTTCGAGCGCCGGAATAATGCCTTCTGTGCGTGCAAGGAAAAACGCCGCATCAAGGGCTTCTTGGTCGGTGATGCTGACGGCTTCGGCGCGTCCGGTGTGTATGAGGTGTGCGTGCATCGGTCCGATACCCGGATAATCCAAACCTGCCGAGATGGAGTAAGGTTCTATGATTTGCCCGTCATCGGTTTGCATCAGGAGGGTACGGCTGCCATGTATCACGCCCTTAGTACCGAGTACGCTCGTGGCTGCCGATTCGCCGCTATGTACACCCAAGCCTGCGGCTTCTACTGCTACGAGTCGCACATGGTCTTTTTCGAGATAGTGATAATAGGAGCCTGCCGCATTGGAGCCGCCGCCTACACAAGCCACGATGATGTCGGGGTCTTCGCTGCCCGTCTGCTCCTTGAGTTGCCATAGCATCTCCTCGCTGATGACCGACTGAAACCGCGCCACCATATCCGGGTAAGGGTGCGGACCGACCACCGAGCCAATAATATAATGCGTATCCTCCGGGTTGTTTATCCAATCCCGAATCGCTTCATTCGTTGCGTCTTTGAGTGTTTGGCTGCCACTCGTTGCGGGGCGTACTTCGGTGCCGAGCATCCGCATCCGCGATACATTGGGGGCTTGTCTTTCGATGTCCACTGCGCCCATATATACGATGCATTCCACGCCCATCAGCGCACAGACCGTTGCGGTAGCTACGCCATGTTGTCCTGCGCCCGTTTCGGCGATGATACGCTTTTTGCCCAAGCGTTGCGCCAGCAAAATCTGCCCTATCGTGTTGTTAATTTTATGTGCGCCGGTATGGTTGAGGTCTTCGCGCTTGAGGTAGATATTCGTGCCGTAATGCTTCGACAATCGCTCGGCATAGTACAAGGGCGAAGGTCGCCCCACATAGTCTTTGAGCAATTTCCGAAACTGCTGCTCAAATCCTTCTTCTTGACTGATTTCCAAATATCTACGCTGCAATTCCGCAATATTTGGATGCAACATTTCGGGGATAAATGCCCCGCCAAATTCGCCGTAATATCCTCTGCTATCTATCATTGTGTTGTGGTGTTGTGGTGTCGTAGTGTTGTGGTTGGTTGGTGTTGCAGTGTTGTGGTTGGTTGGTGTTGCAGTTTTAGCGTAGTATTTTCTATACGAATGATTACTACGAAACAACAACACAATTACACTAACTAAAACACTACGAAACTACAACACTACAACACTCAAAAAATTCTCAATTTTTTGTACATCTTTCAGGGCTGGTTCAAGTTCAAATTTACTGTTTACATCGATACCTGCGAATTTGGGATGTGAAAATTTTTGGACAGCTTCGGCATCTTCTGCACCAATGCCGCCGCTTAATAGAAACGGTGTATTACCTGTATATTGTTGTAGGAGTTGCCAATTAAATTTTTCGCCTGTGCCGCCGTAGGGCGCAGTCCACCCCCCAGCCCCCTCCAAAGGGGGAGACGATAACGCGAGAAGTTTTTCGCGAAGCGAAAAATCTCCCCCTTTGGAGGGGGTTGGGGGGAGGACTGCGTTAGTTTTCTTTTTCGTATCAAATAAAAAGTAGGCACAATAGGGTTCGTATTTTTTTGTTTGGGAAAAATCAAAATCTTCATTGACACGGAAGGCTTTTATCAATTGAATGTCTTGGTTTTTTGTTTGAATATTGTGGCAATATTCCGGTGTTTCATCACCATGCAATTGCAAATACTTTAGTTGATGCGTTTTTATTTTTTCTAATACAAAATTATAATCTGCATTAACGAATACACCTACGCGTTGCACATTCGCGGACACAAGCGGGACGCTTATGCTACGGACATAACGCGGTGATTTTTCATAGAAAATAAATCCCATTAAATCAATAGGTAAATTCGCTACCGCACTGATATTTTCGGGGTCGCGCATACCGCAAACTTTTACTAGCATGAATAATGAGTGAATTTTGAATGAGCGAATGAGTGAATGTTTCTAATTTATAGTATGAATGAGGTGAAATATTATCGCATTAACACATTAAAAATATTAGCTCATTCAAAATTCACTCATTCACTCATTTAACACCGCAAATGGGTCTTCTTTTAATCCAAATGAAGTGAGGTCTTTTGCTCCTTTCAAATTGCTAAGGACGACATCAAATTCTGTGAGTTTTACATCCAACAGGTGATTTTGGGCGATTTTCGCGCCTGTTTGCAGTGTTGTCCAATCTGTCCAAGTGGAAGGTGCGCCGCCGAAGGGGATGATTTCGACCCACATTTTCCATTCTTTCGGCAAACCATTCTCGTCCAGTATCCATAAATACGCATCGCCGGGCGTGACACCGCCGGAAGTGTAAGTAATCAAAAGGGCTTCTTCGCCATTTTGGAGTTTGACGAGTCGCCTTTCAGTGCCTTTGTCGAATACTTTCGCAGGGGCATTGAGCCAGAAAGAATCGTTGGCAAAAAATTCCCATGCTTGTTTGACCAATTCATTGGCTGCTTCACCTTCGACTTGTTTGCCGTTTTGGAATGCTGTGCCTTGCAAACTGTCCAAGATGACATACACTTCGTTTTCTTCCCATTTTACCTGTACCCAATTGCGGGTTCTGTCCCACAAAAAATCATGATTGCCGCGTCCGTGAAATCGCCATTGCACTACGCCCGTCGAATCCCAAGCGGGTTTGTTGATAGCTGCGAGCATTTTTTGTGCAAGTGCGTCGGCTGCTGCGCCTTGTTCGCCTTTAGGCATTTTTTCGCTGAGCGCAAAACGCAAAACAATCGCCCCGATTATCAAGACTCCAACGATTATGGTTACTATTTTTAAGACCTTTCTCATAAGTGGATTTTTGATTTGGAGATTTTTGATTTTTGATTGTATCGTGTTTTGCATTTTCGCGAAGCGAAATCAAAAATCACTCAATCAAAAATCAAAAATTATTTAGTCTATATCATAAGTAATCTCTACTTGGGGCGTAATAGGGCGTGATTGGCAAGTGAGTACAAAGCCTTCTGCTACTTCGTCGTCGTCAAGGGCAAAACAGGCATCCATTTCTACTTTTCCACTCAAAACTTTGCCCATACAAGTTGCACATGCACCACTGAGGCAAGAGTATGGCGGGTCGAGTTTGAGGCGCATGAGGGCTTCTACGATGGTTTCTTTTTCGCCTATGGTTATATCAATTTTTTTGCCGTTGAGATGTACTGCGACTTGCTTGCCTGAAGCAGTAGGGGAGGGGGCTGTTGCCGTTTTTGGTTCGTGCGGTAATTGTACGCTGCTGAATACTTCTACCTGTATTTTTTTGTCGTCAATGTTTTGTTTTTGGAGGGCGGCTTTCGTGGCTTCCATCATGCCGCCGGGTCCGCAGATGAAGTATTCGCTGTCGCGTTTGTGTGTAGGGTATTTTTCGAGAAAGTTTTTGATTTTTGTACTGTCGATGGGTCCGACCAAGCCTTCCCAATCTATTTTTGCTTTTTTAAACATCCTCATCAAACCGCCTTCTTTTTGTTTGGGTGGATTGTCGAGGGCATATTCGACGTGGATTTGTCCGGCGTAGCGGGTTTGCAGTTTATCCAAATCATCTTTGAAAATGACGGATTCCAAATCGCGATTACCATATAATAGGTACACGCTGCTTTTGGGTTCTTGTTCCAATACGCTTTTTAGAATAGACATCAAAGGTGTGATACCGCTACCGCCACCAAAGAGATAGTAGTTTTTCTGTTGGTTCAAATCCAGCTTGCTTGTAAATCGCCCTTTGGGAGACATGATTTCGATGGTATCTCCTGCTTTGATATTGTCATTGATGTGATTGGATACCAAACCACCGTCTACACGTTTGACCGTAACCGTTGGCACATTATCTACTAGCGGACTGCTCGAAAATGAATAAGCACGGCGAACTTCCTGCCCATTTAAGTTGAAACGTAATGTAAGATATTGACCATGTTTGTAGTTAAATTTAGACCTTAAATCGTCCGGAATGTCAAAACTTAATGAAACACTGTCATGTGTTTCGGGGTGTACTTTGCTAACCTGTATTTTGTGAAAACTCATTTACTTTTAGTGATTGGTGATTAGTGATTGGTGATTGGTCGTGGTTTGAATCACAACTAATTCGGCAAATATACAAAATGAGTGTACGAATCACTAACTAATTAAGGAATCACTATTTAACTATTATCAAGACAAAAAGTTCGTACCTTCGCATCCGATTTATGGAAAATTTACAGGAATATATTGCAAGAACGCTGTTTGGTTTGGAGGATGTCTTGGTAAAGGAATTGGAGGATTTGGGTGCGAAAAATATCCAAAAACTAAAACGGGCGGTATCGTTTGAGGGGGATAAGGCATTGATGTATCGGGCGAATCTGCACCTGCGGACGGCATTGCGGATATTGAAACCGATTCATCGTTTTGAGGCGCGGAATGAGCATCAATTTTATCGCGGTATTCAGTCAATTAATTGGTCGAAACATATGGATAAAAGGGATACATTCGCGATTGATACAACGGTGTATTCCGACTACTTTACGCACAGCAAGTACGTGATGTACAAGGCGAAAGATGCGATTGTAGACCAATTTCGGAAGCATTTTCACGAGCGTCCTTCGATTGATGTAGATGCGCCTACTTTGCGGATTCATGTGCATATTTCGGAACGAGATTGTACGGTTTTGTTGGATAGTTCAGGCTCGTCTTTGCATAAGCGGGCATACCGCACGAAAACGCATCGTGCGCCGATAAATGAGGTCTTGGCGGCAGGAATGGTTTTGTTGAGTGATTGGCGGGGCGAGCGTCCGTTTTGTGATATGATGTGTGGGGCGGGGACGATTGTTTGTGAAGCAGCATTAATCGGACAAAATATTGCAGCGGGAACGTATCGGAAGCAGTTTGGTTTTCAGACTTGGCAGGATTATGACCATACACTCTGGCGCAGTATTCAGGAGGAAGCCAAAGCCGCAGAACGCCCTCTCGAACACCCGATTGTAGCCACCGACATAGCAAGTAAAACGGTAGATATGGCGCGAGGCAATATGATTTTGCCCGCATTTGAAGAGATACGGGTGTCGAGAAAAGACTTTTTTAAAAATTCTCCAAAATACGAAAATGGCGTTTTAATGATGAATCCGCCTTACGGAGAAAGGTATCATGAGGATGATATTTTGGATTTTTATAAAAAAATAGGCGATTCGATGAAAAAATATTATGTGGGATATGAAGCATGGATTATTAGTTCTAACAAACAAGCTATCAAGAATATAGGTTTGCGTCCTTCCAAAAAATATCAGTTATTCAATGGTCGTTTGGAATGTAAATTTCATAAGTACGACCTGTACAAAGGTACAAAAGATAAAGATAAGTAGTCGGACAAAAATAACCTAACAACTCAGGTCTATGGAAAAATCAATATCAAATTCTTCACTATTAAAATTTATTAATATATTATTTATTGCTTTGTGGAGTGTATGTTTATCTTGATAATCCTCCGGTTTGAGC
>CALCMV010000434.1 GCA_937967535.1 uncultured Saprospiraceae bacterium | reverse complement strand
TTGGCTCATGTAGGAAATCAGGTGGAATGTGAAGCACACGCAAATCCTATAAGGTTTTCGAAAACCTTATAGGATTGATTACCAGCACTTTACTTCAATTTGAATTGAAAATCAACCTGCGTTCCACCTGATTTCCTACATGAGCCAATATTTTTATTGATTATGAGTTTACCTAATTCCCCGGTTGCCGAGTTCCCCAATGTCCAAAGTCGAGCAGTTTGGGTAGCTTATTTGTTGTGAGTTCCCTTAAAATAGTATTATTATTTTGTCCTTATATTACATCGGTACATCAGCACATCAGCACATCCTTACACAAAAAAAATCCTAAAAATCCTTCACCTTCCAAAACATTGAGTAAATTTGTCGTCACACAACACAGACATCATGGTATTTTTGGAATTTGAACAAGCAATCGAAGAGCTTTTCAATGAATTGGAAGCCGCACGCAAGCTACAAGAAAAAGGCAATGCAGACATGAGTACGGCTATCAAAGAATTGGAAGACAAGATAAAGGCGAAGCGCAAAGAGGTATACGAAAACCTTACGGGTTGGCAGAAGGTGCAACTCTCGCGCCACCCGGAGCGTCCGTATTCGCTGTTTTACATTGAGGCAATGTGCCACAAATTCGTCGAACTACATGGTGACAGGCACTATGCCGACGATAAAGCAATCGTCGGCGGCTTGGGCAGTATGGAAGGGCAAACTTATGTCTTTATCGGGCATCAAAAGGGAGTCAATACCAAGATGCGACAATACCGCAATTTTGGTATGGCAAACCCCGAAGGCTACCGAAAAGCCCTTCGCCTGATGAAAATGGCAGAGCGATTCAATTACCCTGTCGTGTGCCTCATTGATACGCCGGGCGCATATCCGGGCATCGAAGGAGAAGAACTCGGACAAGCCGAAGCCATTGCACGTAACTTATACGAAATGAGTCAGTTACGAGTCCCCATTGTATGCGTTGTGATAGGAGAGGGGGCATCGGGCGGTGCGCTCGGTATAGGTGTAGGCGATAGGATTTTGATGCTGGAAAATACTTGGTATTCGGTCATTTCGCCGGAGTCTTGCTCATCTATTTTGTGGCGCAGTTGGGATTATAAAGAGCAAGCAGCCGAAGCCCTCAAACTCACCCCAAAACACATGCTCGAATTTGGTTTGATAGATAGCATTATCAAAGAACCACTTGGCGGCGCACACGCTTTTCCCGAAGAAATGACGAAGATTTTAAAAAAACAAATCAAGAAAGAAGTTGCCGATTTGATGGATATGGACTGCGAAGAACGCATTGAAAAACGTATTGACAAATTTGGCAAAATGGGAGAATTTAGTGTGGCAGAAATAGCAGAATAGAGTTTTAATAAGTAAATGAGTAAATGTTTTCTGAGAGCATGTTTACTTATTCATTTTATTTTAAATATTAATAAATAACAATAAACGGTCAGGTAAACACCGGAACCCCTATCCACTGTCTACCCTTCGCCGTCTACCGTAAAAGAGATGCTCCAACAGGTCAATGACATTCGATATAAAATTTACGACCACTATCTGAAAAGGAAACTGCCGGATGCGATGAGCAGACGACAGAATAAACCTATGAATTTTCAGCAGGCAGATACCATCGGGATTCTCTTTGATGCAACACATCCGACGAGCCGCGTATTTATCAATGAATACCGCGAGTCCTTGATTGCCAAAGATAAACGGGTATCTATTTTGGGTTATTTTAATGACAAAAAAGACCACCGAAACGTCATCTTCAAATACTTCAACAATAAAGACCTGACTTGGCATTGGCATCCCAAGAGCGAAGTAGTCCGCGAATTTACAAATAAGCGGTTCGACATCCTTATCGGGCTGCATCTCGTGCCTTGCCCACCACTCGAATATGTCGCTGCACTCTCGCAGGCACACATTCGGGTAGGCAGATACCGCCCCGAAAGAGAACATTGCTACGACCTCATGATTGATATAGCCGACGACTACGACCTCAAAGGATTTGCAGACCAAATAGAAACCTTCCTCAAACGAGTAAATGAAAAATGAGTGCCAAGCAGCGAGTCAAAACATAAGACCACTACTCGTCACTCACTACTCGCAACTATGAAAAATAAATTTAGAGGTACAGGCGTTGCATTAGTAACGCCTTTTGCAAATGAAGTAATTGATTTTGAAGGCTTGAAGCGCGTGATTAATCACTGCATTGATGGCGGTGTAGAATACCTTGTCTCACTCGGCACTACGGGCGAATCTGCTACTTTGACACCCGCAGAATCCCTTGATATTCTTGAATTTACGACCAAAACCATCGCAAGGCGCGTACCGCTTGTCGCAGGTTTTGGGGGCAATAACACACAAGCGATTATTGACAAAATAAAGGCATTTCACTTTGATGGGGTAGATGCGATTTTATCCGTTAGCCCCTACTACAACAAACCGACACAAGAGGGGATTTATCGGCATTATATGGCATTGGCAGAGGTAGCACCGCGTCCGATTATCATTTATAATGTGCCATCGCGTACCGGTTCGAATATTGCCCCCGAAACGACCCTGCGCCTTGCACATGCAAGCGAAAAATTCATTGCCGTCAAAGAAGCCTCCGGCGACCTTGTGCAATGTATGAATATTGTCAAAAACAAACCCGAAAATTTCCTCGTACTTTCCGGCGATGATGCGATTACCCTGCCCATGCTTGCATTTGGCATAGATGGCGTGATTTCGGTCATTGCAAATGCTTGTCCGCGTCCCTTTTCTGACATGGTGAGGCATGGTTTGAACGAAAATTTTAAAGCAGCTTCCAAACTTCATTTTGATTTATTGGAAATAATAGATTTGCTCTTTGTAGAAGGAAATCCCGCAGGTGTAAAAGCTGCATTGGAGATACAAGGTATTTGCTCGAAAGAAGTGCGTTTGCCTTTGGTTGAATTATCCGAAAAAAATTATATGAATATGAAAAACGCTATCAAAGAAATTGGATGAATTGACTGTGACACACATAAGTGGATTCATAATATTAGGCGCATAGTTCCGATAGCTATCGGAAGCACGCTTTGTAACCGACGATTAGTTCCACAACTTCCTAAGCCGCATAGCGGCGGCACTATTAAAACTGGCGTATTAAGGGGG
>CALCMV010000433.1 GCA_937967535.1 uncultured Saprospiraceae bacterium | reverse complement strand
ACAGGCTGACCGCGAATACCGTACCGACGACTTTAGCCGTCGCGTGAAATGAAAACATATTTATAAATAACTTAATTTTAGCATTTTAAAAATTATAGTAAAATTTATCTGACGGCTAAAGTCGTCAGTACAGTGTTTCCGGTCAGCCTGTAAAGCAGTCATTACGGGTCCATTCGGAAAACTGATATTTTCTGAAATTTACCTCGTTCACAGTATATCTCAAAGATTTGTTATTTCTATTATGGAAAACATCACAGAACGCGACTCGCTATACCGACATTTAGAGGAAGTATCCACCTTAGAATTGCTCGAAAATATCAATCGTGAAGACCAGAAAGTGGCTTTGGCAGTGCAGGCGGTTATTCCCAAAATAGAGCCTTTGGCAGAAGTCATTGCCCAAAAAATGCAAGCAGGCGGACGCTTATTTTACTTGGGGGCGGGTACAAGTGGACGCTTGGGCGTATTGGATGCGGCAGAATGTCCACCAACATTTGGAGTGCCGCCGGAGTGGGTAGTAGCTATCATTGCGGGAGGCGATGCAGCAATTCGCCAATCCCAAGAATTTGCCGAAGACAGCCACACGCAAGCATGGGTAGACCTCCAAACATGGAAGGCAGACGAGCAAGATGTCGTCATTGGTATTGCTGCTTCCGGCACCACGCCTTACGTAGTACATGGCTTACGAATGTGTCGCCAACAACGCATCACCACAGGCTGTATCACCTGCAATCCGGGTGCGCCAATCGTCGCAGAAGCAGATTATCCGATAGTTGTGGTTGTCGGACCGGAGTTTATAACGGGCAGTTCGCGGATGAAAGCAGGTACAGCACAAAAACTCATTCTCAATATGATTTCTACAACGGTGATGATTCGATTAGGAAGAATTGAAGACAATAAAATGGTGGATATGCAACTTAGCAACAACAAACTCATCGAAAGAGGTACACGCATCATTGCTGACCAACTCCATATTGACCACAAATTAGCGAGAAAACTTTTATTGCAGTATGGCAGCGTCCGCGAAGCCCTCAAAAATCAAAAAACTTAAAATCATGCTAATTTATCGTCGTTACGATTTTTCAAACAATACGCTTATCTTGCCAATCGTTTGAATCTGTACTTGTCCACGATATTTATCGGGATGAACTTGAACTTGAATAATCATGCCCACATTTCTTTTAATATTTCCCGCTATTCTTGCTGCCGTTTTAGTGTGGTGGTTTATGCCCGATTCGCCGGACATGATGGATATTGCGCCACTCGTAGCATTAGGCGTGTATGGTGCGGTGGTCTATACCTTTAGCCATCAGATTAATTTTTGGTGGTACAAACGCTTCCCGCCCGCATTGCCCAAGATGATGAAGCGCGTCCTCTTGGATTTTTACCCTTATTATGGCAAACTAAATACCGCAGAACGCCAACGCTTCGAGCAACGCCTCGCCGTTATGAAAATTGACAAGGATTTTCTCCCGCAGGAATTTCCGCAAATGCCCGATGATGTGCGCCACCTCATGTTGGCACCGGCAGTGCAAGTGACTTTTGGTTTGGAAGAATACCTATTGCCGCATTGGGGTGTATTTGCGGTGTATCGGCAGGCATTTCATTCGCCGCAATTGCAGGAATTTCACACAGGCGAAGTGCATTATGAAGACGGCGTTATCCTACTTGCTGCCGACCCATTTGTCGCAGGTATGAAAAACCCGAAAAGCGGCTATGATATTGGTTTACATTACCTTGCGCTTGCTTTGCAATTTGAAAACAAGATACAACGCGAAGATTTTTTATTTTTTGAAAACGAAAAACGCGAACAATTCCTACACACCATGAGTCGCATACGCAGACGCACACACCGCTACGAAAGCGATTACGCCAATGCACCCGAAGCAGAAGATTTCGGTTTGTGTGTAGAACATTTTTTCCACGCTTCACATGAATTTGAAGAGCAATTGCCCGATACATTTAATGCACTAAAAAAATTGCTGAATCAAGACCCTTTGAATGAGGCAAATCCGGTGATGGCTTGATGTAGATATTTACCGGAATTAGAAAATTGGGAATTTGGTAAAACATTGTTTTATAATTTTTCATAAAAAAATCAAAAAAATGCAAACAAAAATACCAACATCACAGCAACTCGAAACCCCAAGATTCCTATTGAGGATTCCCAATGAATCGGACATTCCTTTCGTATTCTCTGCCACAAGATTCGAGGGATTTAACGATGGAATGTTGTGGGAATCGCCTGAAAATCAGGAAGAATTAATTGAACCCTTACGCAACAGCAAAAAAGAATGGGAAGCAGGTAAAGGATACGCTTTCACCATCACAGAAAAAGAGAACGCTAAACCACTCGGCAGAATTTCCATCAGAAAAACAAACAAAGAAAACAGATGGAACGTTGGATTTTGGACGCATCCCGAATCGCAAAAACAAGGCATTATGACCGAAGTATTAAAAGCGATTTTAGACTTTGGATTTGAGCAATTAGCCGCTACCGAAATTGAAGCCTGTCATGCCCTGTGGAACAAAGCCAGCGAAAAAGTACTAAAGCGAAACGGAATGACATTTGACCGTTATATCGAACAAGGATTTAAGAAAAACGGACAATGGGTAGAAGAAAACCTATTGGTTATTGACCTTGAAAAATGGAATAAAATCAGCTAAATCACACATGGAGAAATCACCGATTATCAATCAATTGGACTTTAAAAAAGGCAATGGCATCCTCCCCGCCATCATTCAAGATAGCGAAACGCGCCAAGTACTTATGCTCGGCTATATGAATCGTGAAGCATTGGACAAGACACTCAAAGACGGGCGAGTTACCTTTTACAGTCGCAGCAAAAAACGCCTCTGGACAAAAGGCGAAACATCCGGCAACTACCTCACTGTCAAAGGGTTAAAAACCGATTGCGACAATGATACGATACTCATACAAGCGCATCCGGCAGGTCCGGTCTGCCATACGGGTAGCGATACTTGCTTCGATGAAACGAATGAAAGCCGACACTTCCTACACCACTTGGAACGTGTGATACAGCAGCGACGCGACGAGCCTTCGGGCGAATCGTACACAAGTTCACTTTTTCGCAAAGGCATCAATAAAGTCGCCCAAAAAGTAGGCGAAGAAGCCGTCGAACTCGTCATCGAAGCCAAAGACGACAACGAGGAGCTTTTTCTCGGCGAAGCCGCAGATTTGATGTATCACTACCTCGTCCTCCTCGCCGCCAAAGGCAAAAATCTTAACGATATTATCCGCGTACTCGAATCAAGACATAAGTGATGATTGTAAGATTGTATCATTCTATGATTGTGAAATGGTTTAATCGCAAAATCGGCGGGTTCAAGCCCAGCACTTTTGCGACGCCCTCACAATCCCGCAATTTTACCATCACACAATTCACCCTTTTTTTCCTCGCCTTTTTCTTCCTCATTCGGCTCATCGGCATCAGCAATCCACCATTAGAAATCGGGCATAATTGGCGGCAGTGCCTCACCAATATGGTTGCGCGAAATTTCCTTGAGATTGATGCCAACATTTTTTTGCCACGCATTGACATCGCAGGAGAAAAAACAGGCATTATGGGCGCAGAATTTCCTTTGTTCAATTACCTGATTTATTGGGTGTCGCGGGGCTTTAGCTACGAGCATTGGCATGGGCGATGGATTAATCTAATTGTCTCTACCACAGGGATTTATTATTTTTTTTTACTGATAAAAGAATTATTTAATGAAAAAATAGCTACTTACGCGACCATCATTTTGACGGTATCTGTGTGGTTTGATTTTTCGCGTAAAATAATGCCCGATACATTCAGCGTCGCGCTCGTTTTAATCGCATTTTATTATGGTTTTTGTTATCTCAAAAATGGAAATTTGTGGCGACTTATGCTGTTTTTTACGCTGATGACATTAGGCGTTTTAAGCAAACTTTCTGCCTTGAGTTTGATGAGTTTTTTATTGATTCCATTGTTGATTCCACAAATTAAAATAGAGCGTAAAATCGCTATGACAGTAGCGGCTGCGGTCTGTGTGGGATTAGTAGGCATGTGGTATTTTTATTGGGTGCCGCACTTGGCAAAAACTTACGGCTACATGCTCTATTTCCCAAGAAGCCTTGCCGAAGGTGCGGCTGAAATAGCGGCATTGTGGCAACTCACATTAGAGAAGTTTTACTTTAGTGCTTTTCATTCTTATGCGGCTTTTGGATGCTTTTTGTTGGGATTGTTGTTTTTATTTTTTAATAATTTTTTTACTCGAAATAAAATTGAAAATTCGCACCTTTCGCAGTCCTCCCCCCAACCCCCTCCAAAGGGGGAGATACTAACGCGGGGCATACAGTCGTCTCCCCCTTTGGAGGGGGTTGGGGGGAGGAAAAACGGTAAAAAAGCATTTTACCTAAAAATCGCCTTCACAACATTCGCATTAGTTTTCTTTTTATTTATGCTAAAAACGGGCGAAGTATTTCCCTTGCACAATTACTACATCATTCCTGCTGTGCCTTTAATGGCTTTGCTTGCTGCTTTATTTCTCGCTAATCTGAAACCCAAATTCGCGCTGATTATATTGGCGGCAATTACGGTAGAAGGCATTGCCAATCAATATCATGAATTTTTTATTAAGGAAAATGAACGGTATAAATTAACATTGGAAAGTATTGCCGATAAATTCACCGAACCGAATGACCTTATCATCATCAACGATGGTAGCCGCAACCCACAACAAATGTATTTCGCGCACCGCAAAGGCTGGACGATTGACCAAAAAGACCTCAACACTACACACATCGCTCAATTACAACAACTTGGCGCGAATTATTTGTTTGTAAATAAAAATTTATCACAAAAAAAATTCGCATATAAAATGGTCTACGAAAACGAATATTACATCATTTACAAATTATAAAACAATACAACAACTCCACAACTCATCATAAAAAAAATGGTCTGTCGCGAAGAACGCATCAGACCATTGATTCACACAAAACAAACCTTAAAACCGGATATTTCCGGCTCTGATATTTTTACCAAAATTCGCGCCAAAGAATGTTAAAATATTCGATAATTGGACTGTTTTTATCGTCGAACAGCAGAAAACATATGATAAAATAGAAAAAAACGCCAAGCATAAAATTATCTTTGCCCAAGTTGAATATGTAGTCCCCAAGTTTTTTATGTGGTATTTTGTCAGACGAATTCTTTTTTTGAAAACGAAAATATTATCAAATATCGGTGCATTATAAAACAACATTCGTCTGACAACTCTCCCCGTTCTGATTTTTGGGGACTACATATTCAACTTGGGTTTGCATAAGTAAGGAGTAAATAATAAACATCACTATGAAAGGTTTTCTTAGGTCTGTACTCATCATGATTGTGCTTGCTGCTGCGATAGTTGGCGGGTTTTATGCGTATTTGCAGCAAATCGGTTCGGGAAATGACGACCCGCCGATGGTGCATGAAACTACATTAGACGAAAAAAATAAAATAGAGGAAGCGCGTGAAAAAGCCCTTGCCCTACAGTCCGATACTGATGGTGACGGACTCACTCTCGCCGAAGAACAACGACTCGGCACATCAGATGAGACCGCCGACTCGGACAACGATGGCGTACCTGATAATGAGGATATTGTCCCACTTGGTGTAGGCGAGAAAATTAGTAAGATGCTCAATTGGGAACACAAAGGGAAGCAGCACAGTGTAGAAGCCTATCTGCCGATAGATGTAAGCAATTATTACGAGAAAAAGACGCGACCACAACATACTTTTGACTCGCAACATTATCTGCCCTTTATCCATGCTGAAGACATCGGGATAGTACGCCTCGCGGCTGAATTGAAGGCAATCATTGAGGCTAATGGGAGTTGGGATTATTACGACGAAGTGATGTTGGTCGTGACTATGGTACAGCAAATGCAATATGCGAAAAGCGTGATAGCAGGTTTTGATTTGACAACAAAATATCCGATGCAAACCCTTGTCACAGGCAGAGGCGATTGTGAAGATACTTCGGTACTCGCTGCTGCATTGCTCAAAAAAATGGAGTATGATGTCAAATTGGTACAATTGGAAGTAGAGGGCAAGAAATCGCATCTGGGTATCGGCGTATGGGCAAATGGTGTCAAAGGGACTTCATGGAACAAAGGCGGACGCACCTTTTATTATGTAGAAACCACTACGCCGGGTCACAAATTTGGCGAATTGCCCATCGAATGGAAGGAAGGAACTTCGGCGGTTTTAATTGATATTTGATTGGTCGGCGGCTTAGAACGTGTTTGGCTGCGGACTATTTTTTCCATGAAAAAAAATACAAAACATAGCATCAATCCTGCCGCAAGGCAGCAATTCCATCGGCGAAAAACGCTGACAGTGGAGGAGTATGTCGAGGGGATTCGGACAGGAAATCGCGTGGTGCTGAGTCGGGCGATTACCCTGATAGAAAGCACCCGAAGCGACCATCACGAACAAGCACAGGCGATTATTGCAGCTTGTTTGCCACACGCAGGTACATCCGTGCGGGTGGGCGTGACGGGTACGCCGGGCGTGGGCAAAAGTACATTTATCGAAGCCCTCGGCAAGCATGTCACCGATGCCGGACACCGCATCGCAGTACTCACCATAGACCCGACAAGCCAAGTGACGCAGGGCAGTATTTTGGGCGATAAAACCCGTATGCCGAATCTCGCTACGAATGAAAATGCTTTTATTCGCCCCTCGCCTGCGGGCGATTCGCTTGGTGGAGTAGCCCGAAAAACCCGCGAGGCAATTGTACTGTGCGAAGCGGCGGGTTATGATATGCTATTGGTAGAAACCGTGGGCGTAGGGCAGTCGGAAACGGCGGTACATTCGATGGTTGATTTTTTCTTGTTGTTGCTACTGCCGGGGGCGGGTGACGAGCTACAGGGTATCAAGCGAGGTATCGTGGAAATGGCAGACCTCATCGCCGTCAATAAAGCCGATAAAGACAAACTAAAACCCGCCCAACAAGCCCGTCGTGCATACAAAAATGCTATCCATTTCTACCCCCCCAAATCAAGCGGCTGGACACCCGAAGTAATGACTTGTTCGGCATTGGAAGGGACGGGCATAGCAGAAATTTGGGAGACAATTCAACGATACAAAACGACCACACAACAAAACAATTTTTGGACAACAAATCGCCAACAGCAAGCCACTTTCTGGCTATACGAAAGCATTAAAAATGACCTCCACAATTCATTTTTTAACCATCAAAAAATAAAAGAAAAATTATCAGAAATAGAAGCAGAAGTAGCAAAAGGAAAACTTTCCCCATTCAAAGGCGCAGAAGAATTAGTGCGGTTGTTTTTTAATGGTTAATGATTGTCAATGTCTTCGCCAAATTTTGAATTATGAATTTTGAATGACAAATGAATTTAAATTTTACTTTGTTTTTTATTGATAATTAATAATCAACAAATTACATATTTTGTTTTAATAATAAAAATAAAATAATTGATAATCAATGCTTTATAAAATTAAACCTAATTTCCCAGTTCCCTAATTCCCATTTTGTCCAAAGTCCAAGTAGGCAAACAAATTATAAATTACAAGGTTTTTGTATTTGTATTTGAAGATTTGGTACTTGAAATTTACAGCCGTTTTTGTACTTTTTCGCTGCTCAATATTTTGAAAGCATCGGTAGTTTTGCAGGAAGTATTGTCGTAGTTGACGGTGATTTCGCCGATGGTATCTGCTACTTTTAGGGCTTTGGTATTCAATGCCTGATTGCGACGACCAATAGCAATGAGGGCGTAGTTTTGTCCTTCTTTGACCCAATTAGATGTTTTCTGAATTTCTAACTCTATGATAGTCAGGTGCTTTACAAAGTAGTTATTGTCGAGGGTTTTGCTGCTTTTGGCGAGTACGCATACACAGGCGTAACCCACGCGCCGCACAAATTCGGGTTGCCCCATCACTGTCCATTCGTTGGCTTTTTCGAGCAAAAACGGCGTTTTTGCCACCACATTTTTAGCAAAATAATCTGCCAGTTCGAATGTCCAAATTTCTTTGACTTGCTTATCCAATTGCGCCGAACTCACCTTTTTTGGTTCTTCGGTGAGAGTTGCCAATAATTTTCCCTCATGCACACCACTATCCCATAGTGTGAGCGCACGCTCGTGATTGCGCTTGGCTGCACGGGCGATGGCTCGCAACTTCATCAATCCGACTGCATAGACTTTATCGGAGCTATTGTCGGCTCCATCCAAAATCCTTGCATGTTTTGGATTCGATAGTTCGATTACTTGGTTTAGGATATCATTAGTCGTCAAATCAATTCTTTCTTTGTGCAGCAGTCAAAACGTTTCGCTATCAGATTACCCGACAATGAAATGCTCTGACTTCTATCCTCTGATTTTTAGTAACAGCGAAAGTAAAGATTCTCTGCCAACGAAAAAAGATTAACGTGTAATAATTGTGAAATTAATTTTAAATCCGCGTTCAATATGCTTATTGCACAATATATTTAATCGCTCTTTGACAATTTTTGCAAAACAAAATAGAACCCGGATTTGGCAGATTATAACATACGATGCTTTGCTCAAATAATTTCAAAGTTGTGAACAACAAATCAAAAATCAAAAATCATTCATTACCTTTACCCCATGAATTTATTAGGTCTTGGTTGGAAAAATATCCGTCACAACCCGCTTGGCACACTACTAAGTGTGACGCTTTTTGCTTTGGGTATCGGTTTGATGGTATTTTTATTTTTAGTACAAAAACAACTGGACGATAATTTCAAAAAAAATTTGGCAGGTATTGATTTGGTTGTTGGTGCCAAAGGGAGTCCCTTACAATTGATTCTAAGCAGCATGTACCACATTGATGCGCCTACGGGCAATATTACACTCGGTGCGGCACGTCCTTATATGAATCCCAAACATCCATTCATCGAAGCCGCCATTCCCCTTTCTATGGGCGATAGCTACCGCGAATATCGAATGGTGGGAACTACTCAAGAATTCATCTACCTCTATGGTGCCGGACTCGCCGAAGGTAAAATTTGGCAATACAATATGGAAGCCACCCTCGGCGCAAATGTAGCGCAGGCATTGGGCATGAAATTGGGCGATACCTTTAGCAGTTCGCACGGCTTCGAAGATGACGACCATGCAGCACACGACCATACCGAGTTCAAAGTCGTTGGTATACTCGCGCCCACAGGTTCAGT
Organism: uncultured Saprospiraceae bacterium; assembly: GCA_937967535.1. GTDB lineage: Bacteria > Bacteroidota > Bacteroidia > Chitinophagales > Saprospiraceae > JAHDEO01. The sequence continues at coordinate 8,740 of CALCMV010000433.1, read as the reverse complement.
TATTGACCAATTGATACTGACCACCACACAAAGTTTTTGGCTCGTACACGAACACACCGCCGAAGAGGAAGACACGCACGACCACGCACATCACGACCACGACCATGCCCCCACCATGCCCCCCACACTACTCGACGAACCCGAAGAAAAAGAAATCACCTCTCTGCTGCTCAAATTCAAAGGGCGCGGCTTCCAAGCCCTCAATCTCGGACGCAATATCAACGAAAAAACCGACATGCAAGCCGCCTCTCCTGCCATCGAAATCAACCGTTTGTACAGCCTCATGGGTACGGGCGAGCAGGTACTTCGCGTCTTGGCAATTGTCATTATTTTTGTATCGGGATTGAGTATTTTTATTTCCTTATTTTCTTCGCTACGCGAACGCCAATACGAACTCTCCCTGATGCGCGTCATGGGTGCAGGACGTGGTAAATTGTTTGCACTCATCATTTTAGAAGGTCTTTTATTGGCAATTATCGGTTATATCATTGGTTTGTTGTTGGGACATTTTGCTATGCAAACTATGGCAAGCACTATGGAAGACGCTTACAAATATTCATTCTCTGCTTGGGAATTTTTAGCCGTCGAATGGTGGTTGCTGCTTGGTGCTTTACTTATTGGATTTTTAGCGGCAATATTACCTGCTATACGTGCAGCACGTATGGATGTTGCGCTTATCATGAGCGAATAAATAATGAATAATTTTACTGAAATCAATGTCTTCGCCAAATTTTGAATGACAAATAAATTTAAATTCTACTTTGTTTTTTTGTTGATAATTAAAAATTAATAAATTAACTGGACTTTGGAAATTGGGGAATCAGGAAACTGGGAAATTAGATAATCCCGATAACTATCGGGACATTATCAACAACTTGAAGTAATTCATATTTTATTTTAAATAAATTTTATTACGATACTTATTTTACTGATAGATAACAAATTATACCTTCGGTAGCCTAATTACCTAATTTCCCAGTTACCTAATGTCCAAAGTTCAGTAAATTAAGTAACGAGTAAATAATAACTCCCGCATTGACTCACTAAGCAATTCATTCATTTATTCATTCAAAATTCATTCATTACTTCTTATCTTTGACAGGAAATAGCCATGCCTTATGACTCGATTATTGCTCAATATATTAATTATACTATTACTCATTGCCTGCGGAAGCAATCCCTCAGATGATGAAAAAGACCCCGAAATCAACCATACGCATGAATCTCATGCAGAAGAAAATAGTCATGACCCTCACGAAGATGAATCGGAAAAGCCGCCATCCCACAATAAGCCTTCTACTGCTACTCCCTCTGCTGCTTCGACTTACGATTTTGAACCTGACAGATATAAGTACAAAGACGGATATATCATACTGACTTGGGAAGAACTTGCCAAAGTGACATTCGAGGAGGAATACCACGAAGAAGTAGAAGAATACATTTGGCAACCGATATTCAGCGATACGCTCAAAGCCCTTGAGGGTAAGAAGGTTATGGTCGAAGGTTTTGTGATTCCTATTGAAGAAACAGGCGACGAGACTTTCGTTGTACTATCCGGTTTGCCCTATTTACAATGCTTTTTTTGCGGTGGCGCAGGTCCTGAAACCGTTATTGATATTTTACCAAAAAATAAACTCAAAAAACGCCTTACGACAGATGAAAAAATCACTTTCAAAGGCAGACTTCGACTCAATGCAGATGACCTAATGTATCTGAATTATATCTTGGATGATGCTGAATTGGTGAAGTAATGAGACGGTAGAACACTTTGCTGTCAGATGCCAGAAATTTAGATAATAACCAAATATATTTGACTTATTGATGATAAAATTCTTTTTATTTTTTTTCTAAAAACTATCAAATGAGAATAAATATTGCCAATATTATAGTTCCCAAAGATACTTTATGGAAATTCGTTGTCGAAGAAGAAACCGAACCCTGTTTGCATTTCTTTTTCCCACAAATGGCAGCACAAATTGATTTCTCTAAAGAAATTCGTTTTCTCGAACAGGAGTTTTTCAAACTTGTTCCGGAAATAAAAAATAATACTCAAGACAGACGCTTGGACAAACTCATTGAAGTGACCATGAAAACCGGTGAAGTCCGTTGGTTACTCATTCACATAGAAATACAGGGTTATGTAGATAAGAATTTTACGAAGCGGATGTTTGAGTATTTTTATCGCATCCTTGAGATGTATCAAAAACCTATTACGGCACTCGCTATTTTTACGGATGACGACCCGAATTTTCACCCTACTGAACACCGAATTTCTTGTTGGGGTACGGAAATGGTTTATCGTTTTAATACCTACAAATTGTCAGAGAAAACATTAGCAGATTTTCAGGACAAAAACAATGTTTTTTCCATTATCATGGAAATGGCATGGCACAATCTCAAGAAAAATAAACCCGGCGATACTGCACTTGCTGACCTCAAGCTCCAAATTATTCGTCGCTTCCTCGAAATGGGTTATTCCAAAAATCGCATCCGAAAAATCTTGCTTTTTCTTGGTTTTTACATTAACTTTGAAGACAAATCGTTAACAGAAAATTTTATATACAAAATGAATGAAGTAACTCATTATACAGGTGTAAAAGACATTGGCGAAGTTTTAGCAGAACAACTCGGCGACGAGATAAAAGAATTTTATAGAGAGAAAGGTTTTAAAGAAGCCATGGAAATGGCTATGGAGAAAGTCACCGAAGAAGTCACACAGGAAATCACTGAACAAGTTACACAAGAAATCACTGAACAAGTTACACAAGAAGTCACCGAACAAGTCACACAAGAAGTCACCGAACAAGTCACACAAGCTAACATTCTAAAGTTACAAAAACACGGTTTTGCCATACAACAAATTGCCGAAATGCTCGAAATACCTTTAGAGGAAGTCAAGCGACTGTTGGGAATATCAGACGATTAGCCCTCATAAAATTGATATTCCCCAAGTATTTTCGTAGTTTCACAGATTCATAAAAAAATCACTTCATTCAAAAAATGCTGCATAAAGGATACGGATTGGTACTGGCAACTTTAAGTTTCGTTGCAATAGCACTCACTACAATGGCGGTCAAAGTAGGCACAGTTGATGCGTCTGACACTAGCGTTAGGGTAGCTCAAAATTCAGTTGAGCATATTAATATGGTCGAAAATGAGGAAATCCCAAAAGAAGAAATCCGAACAAGAATTGATACCGTAAAAGTAGAAGTCCAGCCAACACCTGCCCGTCCGAAAAATATTATCCTGATGATAGGTGACGGAATGGGCATTACCCATATCACCGCAGCCACGATTGCCAATAAAAATAAACTCCATCTTGAACGCCTTACTACAGTCGGTCTGATGAAGACCTTCTCCAACCAACTCATTACCGACAGTGCCGCAAGTGCTACTGCTATGGCAACCGGAAAAAAAACCTACAACGGCGCAATTGCTATGGATTCAAAGGGCAACAAACTCAAAACCATTGTCGAAATCGCCGAAAAAAAAGGACTTGCAACAGGTATTGTGACCACCTCGTCAGTCACTCACGCTACACCTGCCTCGTTTTACTCGCACCAACCTAAGCGCAGCCGTATCAATCGTGAAGTTTCCGCAGAATTTATGACCAAAAAAATCGAAGTTCTGATGGGCGGTGGCAAAAGATATTTTCTCTCCAAACACCGCAAAGACAAACGCGACCTCATCAAAGAACTCGAAAAAAACGGCTACACCGTAGTAGATGATGTAGATGATGTAGGCGCAAAAGTACCCCGAAAAATGGTCTGCCTCATCGCCGATATGCAGCCGAAAGGATACAGGCAACGCGGTGATTTTCTACCCAAAGCTACTGATAAAGCGACCAAAATACTCGACCGCGACAAAGACGGTTTCTTTATGGTAGTCGAAGGCGCACAAATTGACTGGGGCGGACACAGCCGCAATTCCAAATTCATCATCAATGAAATGCTCGACTTTGACCGTAGTGTAGGCAAAGCCCTTGATTTTGCCGAAGCGGATGGCGAAACGCTTGTCATCGTCACTTCCGACCATGAAACAGGCGGCTACAGCATCAACGAAGGCAGCCTCAAAAAAGGTGAAGTCGGCGGCAAATTCACAGACGATTATCACACCGCCACTATGGTGCCACTATACGCCTACGGACCGGGCGCAGAAGCATTTTCCGGTACGATTGACAATACTGACATCTTTTTCAAATCTTGCAAACTCCTTGATTTAGAGATACCTGCGGACATTCTCGAAGCACGCAAAAAAATAGACCGTGAAGGCTTGGATGCCACTACTAAACTCGACAGTACAGATATTATGGAAGCACACGGAACCGACTTTGGTTCAGGATATGGACGAAGATTTAGTAAGGAGAAAAACGAGAAGGAAAAAAAGAAATAACTCGCAACTCATTTGTACTATTCAAAGCTACTTTTATTTGGTGAATATACGGTCGTAAAAGGCTCACGCACCCTTGCTGTGCCTTACCCGCGATATGCTGCTCAATGGTCATTTGAAAAGAGCGAAAATCAAGCTGAATCAAATAAAGCACTTGCAGCATTTCAGACACATCTGGCAGGGCAAGAAGATATTTTGTGCCAATTAAATATAGGAAAATTGGCAGAAGATATAAGGCAAGGTATTTACTTGGACTCGGATATTCCAAGAGGCTATGGCTTGGGGAGTTCGGGGGCGGTGTGTGCGGCGGTATACGATAGATATGGTGTCGGTAAAATTGAAGGAAAAAACGCAGATGAACTCGCACAATTAAAAGCGATTTTTGCCCAAATGGAATCTTATTTTCATGGCGCGAGTTCCGGCACCGATCCTTTAATTTGTTATGTAAATCAAGCAGTTGTGATGAGTCGGCAAGCACTTCGCACCGTTTCCGTTCCACATTTAAATGAAGGTAAAGGCGGCGTTTTTCTACTCAATACACATATCAGTCGCAGTACCGAACCACTCGTTAATTTATTTTTGGAAAAATGCAAAAACCCCAAATTTGAACAGAAAATCAGCACCAAACTCGCCCTTTATACAGATGCGTGTATAGATGCTTTTTTACAAAAAAATAAAAACGTACTATACGATAATCTCCGAAAATTATCCGAATTTCAATATCAATATTTTCAAGAAATGATTCCGAAAAATTACCATAAAATATGGATGGACGGACTGGCATCAGGAAATTATATCCTCAAATTGTGCGGTGCAGGCGGCGGTGGTTTTATGCTTGGATTTACACAAGATTTTGAACAGCTTAATTTTGAAGAAATAGAAATCGTTTACAAGTTCTGACAGTACTATTTTCGCGCAGCGAAAAACGACAAATGAATCATTAAAAACCTATCGTTTCTTATTCCAATAATCCTCTAATTCTTTAATTTTTTCCAAGAGCCACTGTTTTTCTACCAACAATTCATTTGGGTCTTCAATTGTATCTCTTATGCTTTGCAATACCTTAATATAGGGTGCGTTTATTCTATCAAATCGCTTGTTGAAAATACGGATGATTATATTTAAAAAGCGTTTGTAAGATGCTTTATTTCTTTTTGACATTGGAGCGCGACGCAAGTATCCTTTAAAATTATCTATCTCGGACTTTAGCAGCCCGTTGTATTCGCCATTCTTTATAATACTCAATTCATAATATACCTGTATTTTGAGCAATCTAAAATAAATACCGTAATAAAAACCTTCGGGCGGTTTGCCCATTTTTATGAGGGCATCGTGCATTTCGGTGTATTTTTTTTGAGCAAAAAACAAAAAAATACGCACCAAATGGCGTATAGGCTTTTTGTGCTGTGGTGGCAGTTCATCACCATATCGCTCAATTACCGATATTGCCCCTTCTATATTATTGCTTCCAAGTGCGGCGCGAACCGCAAGTATAAAGTGGTCACGCGAGATATACTTGCCATAGTGCCAAAGACCTTCGGGAAGGGTATGCTTATATATCTCAAACTTTTGAACATTATACTCCCGCAAACCACGATTAATTTGAAGATTACAAAAATTGAATAATAAGGCGTATAAATTCTGCAATTCGCGGTACGAAAAGTACTTGTTTTGCTCAGTGAGTATGTGTAGCAGGGGTCTGTAGTGTGTCTCCAAATCCTCTCCCCGAAAAAGCATAAAAACCCGATAATAAGCATCTACAATCGGCACATGTGTATAATCGCTTACAGAAAGATGCTCCAATAACTCCTTCTTCATCAGGTAGTTATATGTAAAAGGCATTGTATGTTCGCGTGATATAGCAGCAGCATACAGACGCAATTGCCCTGCCAAAGCATGGTAGTGAAAATAGTCAAGGGCAGCCTGCATTCCTATCGGTTTTCCCCAATCTTGTGTCAGTGCATAGGATAATTCCATTTCCGAAAGCATAGACGCATCATACAAATGCAGCGGATCACCTTCGGGGCGCAAGGCATGTTTTTCTTTTGCGGTTTTCAACAAATCCGGTACATGTTTTTGCAAGCCGCGAGATAAAAACACTCTGACAAGTTGATACTTTTGCCGCACTTCGTTTTTTTGTTGGTCTTTATGCAGTAAATATTGCTCAATCAATTTCACTAAATCAGACATCACATCACGTAATTTTTTATCCTTTCTACGGTCAAGCGGATGATTGGCTGCATGATTCTCTTCGGGAAAAAGATGCTGATATAAAGAAGGGCGATAAATAACCTTGAAATCAGGATGGCACTTTTTCAGATATTCAAATAATCGTATAGTTTTTTCTTTTTTATTGAAAAAAGGTGATATGACAAATTCCGAAAGCGAGCGCATTTCTTTATTGCCTAATGCCTTTAATAAATCAATAAGTTTGCTGTCATTAATTGTTTTTCGTTTTTCCATGATGCTCATTGTGTTAAAATAATAAGTAAAAATATAAATTTTATTTGATAAAACTAACGACAAACTTATTTTTTTTAATACTTAATTAAATATTAATTTACTGATAATCAGTATTTTAATGTTTTAACGATTAAAAAAACTAAAATTATAATAGCGACAAACATCATTTATTAGGTCTTTTTTTGTAAAATTATATTAATTAATTTGAAGTTCAATACGAAAATAAATCAGTCAGTTTTTAGAGCATGTTTAAAGGCTATCAGTTAGAATCAGCAAAAAACATTGTTTTCCCAAAAAATATCCTAAATATAGGACAAATTTTGCACTAAATAAACGACAGATTTTCGCAAATAATTTAATTTATTTTTATTAAAAAATTGATAATCAGTTACTTATAAAAATAAATAAATTTATTGGGTAATGAAACATGCCGACAAGTCGCAAAAAACATCTCTAAGTTTGGTCAATTATTATTTGCAAATTTACACCAGAAACGAAATAGAATATTTTCTGAGGCTAAAAAGAAACTATATTATTGTACATCATCAAACATCATCAAAATTAACCTAATCAGGAACACTCAAATCGTAAAAATTATTATTGGAATGTTCCCTCTTACATCATTTATTAAATTATTGCTTATGAGAAAGACAAAAAACTTGGTTACTACTGTGAAAGCTCTTCTATTGGTTTTCGCTCTATCCTTCTTATGTACCATACAAACTAATGCCCAATCACGCAGTACACCCTCACCGGACATAAGCCCCCAAGAAACGACATGGACTAGTGATTTCGCGAATTGGGACTTTTTCGGGTGGTTAAAAACCATTGTCACTTTAGATATGTCCAGAAGTTCCAGTAAACCAAAGCCCGGTCTACGCGCACCAATTAATACGTCACCGGACAAAAAACGGGATATTGGAAGCGGTCCACTAATCATCGTGACTCCTGACATGACAGTACGAGACCCTGATTAACACCATTATCCTGTAACCAACAAACAAAGGCTTTGCGCCAAAAACAATATAAAAGTTCATAACAACAGAAAAACCTTAACCTCATAAAACCCCCAATAAAGACACCCTGAAAAACAGACGGATAGCCGGGTGTCGCGCATGTCCCCATGTGCAAAGCACTCGGCTATTCCTAGATTATATAGAAAATCAACAAGCAGTCAAAAGAGGTTGCCATTAATAATAAAAATGTTGGTTTATTTCGTTTGTGTTTAAGACTGTATTCGGTTTCGGGTACAGTCTTTTTTTATTATTTCGTCGTTACTAATTACATATTTTTGCCTAACGATTTGCAAAATCGTTTTACGTTTTTCACCTTTGGTATTGATGTTAAAAAAGTACCACACAAAGGGTGTCATAGAAGCCGGATGCGACGAAGCGGGGCGGGGTTGTCTCGCCGGTCCCGTCTATGCGGCTGCGGTGATTTTACCTCCAAATTTTGAGCATGAATTATTGAACGATTCCAAACAACTCACTGAAAATCAGCGCAATAATCTGCGCTTGATTATCGAATCACAAGCAGTGGCATGGGCAGTGGGCATAGTTTCTCCAAAGAAAATTGACGAGATAAACATCCTCAATGCCTCTTTCCTCGCCATGCACCGTGCCATCGACCAACTCGCCAATCGTCCCGAATCTCTCTTGATTGATGGCAATCGCTTTTCGCCCTATTTCGGCATTCCGCATCAATGCATCATCAAAGGTGATGGCAAATATCTATCTATCGCCGCCGCTTCCGTTCTTGCCAAAACTCATCGTGACGAGTACATGCAAGGCATCCATGCCGAATTTCCGATGTATCATTGGAATAGCAATAAAGGCTACCCGACCAAAGCCCACCGCACTGCCATAAAAGCACATGGCACGACGGAATA